>JABMRP010000778.1 GCA_013202535.1 Planctomycetota bacterium | reverse complement strand
GAGCCCCCAGTTCGCTGCCCACTGGGGGCTCGCTGCGCTCGACCGCCAGGCACCCGTTGCTTTCATGCGACACATATTCTCTTGCATGATCCCTATTCATCGCCCGCCGCTGCCTTCGCCCGCCGATCGATCACCGTGTTGCCAGTAACATCATTTCCCTCGCCGCCGACCACCGTGATGGGTTTCCAGCCATCTTCGTTGGGCAGATGGTTGCGGATCAAACAGTTCGAGACGCGCGTGTCGTGGGTATCCAGCAGTGCGATGGCCGTGTTCTCGCATTCCAAAAGCGTGCAGCCGGTGATGTTCGCCGCGTGACATTCGCGCAGGACCAACCCGCCCGGCGCGCGACGTACGCCGCTGATGTGCAGGCCGCTGATCGTCATGTCACGGCATCTCTCCAGCAGCACGCCGCCGTTGGCCGACTGCTGGTCCTGATACTGGGGGTTGCGGTCCATTGCGTTGGGACCGATTACGAGATTCGTGCACTCGACGGCCCGGAGGTCGTGTTGCACGCCCTTCCAAAACGTGTTGCCGGTGATGCACGCGCCGCGGACTTTTTGCAGATCGACGTTCACCTGCACGTCGCTCATCACGTTGCCGGTAATAGTAAGATGGCCCCAGCGGCGGTCCGCGGCGTCGGTGCCGATGAAACGGATATTGGCCGAGTCGGGCGCCTTGTGCGTGTGCTGGATAGTACAGCCGGTGACGGCCACTTCGGCCGTGCCCGCGGTTCCGCCGCGACCGTCGATCAGAATGTTGGCGGTCGCCGGACCGTCGGCCGAGTGGTTGCCCTCCAGATCGCAGCCGGTGACCTGCAGGTTGCGTACGTTCCCGGCGCGCACGACGATCCCGCCGCCGGCGTTGTAGCTGATGTGTGAACCGGTGACGTTGATCTGGTGCAGATTGACGTCGTCGAGATAGATCCCGACTCCCCGATTCTCGTAGAGATGACAGTCGGAGACGATCACGTTGCGGTTGCGCCCGGTCAGATGAATGGCGTGGAGCGTCTTGCGAACGACCGTCCGGGAGACGATCAACTGCATGGTTCCGATCGCCTCGATACCGCACGCCGCCTCGTGGGCGCCGACGATTTCGATGCCTTCGATCCGCGGCGAGCGTTGCCGTTGCCAGACTTCGGGCTTGACCGTATGCGGATCGGCCGTGCCATCGTGTGTGCCAATCACTCGGACCGCCGGCCCGGGCCCGGTCATCAACAGCCGGGCCGTGCCGCCGCCGATGAGCGACGTGGGGCCGACTCGATCCAGCACAACCACCACCGGTTGGCTGATCCGGTAGGTGCCGCGCGGCAGCCAGACATCGCCGATCTTCGCATCGACCGCCCGTTGAATGGCCGCCGTATCGTCCGCCACGCCGTCGCCGACGGCCCCGAAATCGCGGACCGACCGCCGCTCCTCGGCCGCAATGCCCGTTGCCAGGAGGTTGCCGATCAACAGAACCATCAGGCCGAATAGTCGCATCATGGGATTCTCCGTTGTTCTCTTGGTTTAGCCCGGGTACTTGTACCCGGCGTTTGACGTGCAATGGATGTTTCTCACCCGGCTGTACGATGGGCTTCCGAGCCCGTCGATGAACGCGAATCGACGGGCTCGGAGGCCCATCGTACAAAGCGCCCTCGCAGCGCCATCATACACGATTACGGGACGCGAAGCGTCGAATCGTGCGTTACGACGCGGAAGCGTCGTAACGAGGGGGACGACGCGGAAGCGTCGTAACGAGGGGGACGACGCGGAAGCGTCGTAACGAGGGGGACGACGCGGAAGCGTCGTAACGAGGGGGACGACGCGGAAGCGTCGTAACGAGGGGGAAGCGTCGCAACGAGGGGGAAGCGTCGCAGCGAGTGGGGAAACCGCCAAAGAACCGTCTTGTACGCCGACCGGATCTGTGGCATCATACGGCGCCGGGCGGCAGCGGTATTTTCCCGCGGGGTAGCCGGGAACGCGGAGCCCGCTTCCATGACTCCAAGGTATCGGATACGACCATGAACGAATCAAGACGGATGCGGTTTTCGGCCTGGCTTTGCGGGGTGCTGCTGTTGGGGCTTTCGTCGTCGGCATTCGGCAATGAAGAGCCCAAGGATGGCGCGGGCGAGCAGCAGCCGGCGCGCGAGGTGCCCATCGGCGCTTGGGGAAATCCGAGGCGGATCGAAATCGAAGGGGCCGAAACGTTCACGCCCGAGGCGATTACCGACGCCCTGTTGAGCAATTGGAACGTGATGCGCGCGGCACATCCCTCGGCCGGTGTGAGCCAGTACGCGAGCATCCTGCAGGCGACTACACTGGCCGGCTACCGCAACGAAGGGTTCCCCGATGTGAAAGTGGCGGTCGCCCAAATCATCGGCATTGGATCGGACCCCGGCTCCAAGGACGGGGCGCAACGGCTCGTTCGCTCGCTGCAACTGACGATCGAAGAGGGTCCTCGATTTACGTGCGGCGAGGTGAGGATCACGGGCGCCGATCGCATGGTGGTCGAGTTACTCGTCGAGCGGTTGACCGGACCGTATCTGCCGACAGACGCGACGTCGGTCCTCTTCGAGGGCGTCGACGGCAAGACCGAGGCCACTTGGGTTGATCGCGACGGCAAGGAGGTCGAACTCAAGGATCCCGTTTGGCAACCCGGCGAGCCGGCGCCGTTTGCCGAAGCGTCGGGCAAGAAACTCCGGCGCCAGATTGCCGCCGCCATGGCCGACCTCGGGTACCATTTCGCCACGTTCGACCCGCGGGTTGTTCCTCGTAAGAACAAGGAGCGTCCGACGGCCGACCTGCGGATCGACATTACCGACGAAGGCCCCCGGGCCGAGATCGCCCGGATCGAAATCGAGGGCAACGAGAAGAACAGCGACCAGGAGATCATCGAATATCTCGCCCTAGAGCCGGGCGTGGTTTTCGATCGCCAGGAGCAGGTTCGCGTCGCACAGCGGCTATGGCGGTCGGGTCGATTTGTAAGCTTCTCCGTCGAGCCGCAAAAACCGGAAACCGAAGGCGAACCGCTTTGGCTGAAGATCGACGTGGCCGAATACCCCAAGGCACCGCGTTTGAGCGAGCCGCTGTCGGCCGAGGAAACGGCGATGCTTGCGTGTCGCGACTGGATAGCCAACCCGGCCCGATGGCAAAGCGACATGATCGTTTCCATACCGCTGGGTGACCTCCCCGGCGCGGAATTCGAAATGATCGTTTCTCCCGACCGCGGAGTGACCGCGACGTACGGCAAGCCCGACAGCCGGCGCGATTTCAATTGGGCTCTCGTCGCGGCCGACGGCCGCGCCGGGCTCTACTCAAATACGCGGCAACGCAAACTCGAAACCCGGTTTGCCGAGGCCTGTGCCGTGGCCGAGATCAATCTGAGTATGACAGAAGAGCCGGACGATCCCCAGCGACCGTACCGGCAGACGGTCCATTTCGGCGCCGGGCTAACATCCCGAGACGCAGCGGCTGATCCGCCGTTTCGGGTGAAGTTGAAACTCGACCCGTGCCATTTCCTTGCCATGGTCCACGAGCACGACGCGAAATGCGAAAGTCGGCAGGGAATCCTGACACTCCATTCCAGGGGGCACGTGTGGCGAGTCGAGGCTTCCTCGGGACGTTTGATCGACTTGGATTTCCGCCCGGAGAAAGCCGAGTCGCAGGAGCAATTCGGTGTTCGGATGCGATTCGAGAAGAACGCCATGGCCGAACGTCTGCGCAAGATCCAAGCGGTTTCGGCCGATTACGCCAACGACTTCGACGATCGCCGCCCGGTCAGTTCGCTGCTGGGATTCGCCTGTCGGGAGACGATGGCATGGGAGCAACTGGGCCTTGATGCCCGGCAGCTTGCCACGCTGCAAATCGCCGCCTCGGCAATCGACGCCGGCGCGCTAGGGCCGCTGGACGACCTGGTGGCCGACGACAAGACCGACGACGAGGACGAGTTTTCGATTCCCGGTGGACTGGACGGCGCGGGCAATATGTCGGCCGCGTCGGTTCTTTCGCAGGCCTTCTGGGGGCGTTTGGCCCTGATGTATGCCGACGACCTGTTCCCTCGCCTGAGCTGGCCGTGGGTGGTGTGGCGCGAGACCGCGCTGGTTGTCGGCGGCGAGCCGAAATATGCCGACCGGACACTTTCCGCCATTGCGGCTTCGCGATCGACCGGGCCGATCTGTTTCCTGACCGTGGCCTCGCTTCTCGATCGGGTCAATCCTAACGTGGCACACCAGTTCGCCAAACAGGGGCTCACCCGGCTTTCCGTCGAGGCATTCCGCAACGACTACCGGCCGCTGTTGGACAAGGATTTCCCCATCGGCAAGTCTGTCTTACACATGGCCAAGGTACTTCGCGACATGGACGATCCGGGCGTCCGGGCGATTACCGAGTCGCTCGACGCCGAAGCATCGAAGCGATTCCGGCAGGCCGTCGAGGTGCTGCGCCGCGGGCGCGACAAGCCGATCACCGAAGCGCTGGGCGACGTGCTCGACGCGCTCTGGGAAAACGGCCTTCGCGATCGCGTAAAGAAAGCCCTGGAGAGCATCGAGCCGGTCAAGCTTCCCCCCGACTCGGCCATCACCCAAGTGTCGCATGATACGCTGACCCCTGGGTAACCCTCTCGCTCCCGCGATTTGCGTCGTACCGAGGGCCGGGGTGAACTTTTTTCTCCCACGGGCCGATAGAGCTATTGACAGAAGATACGGTACACCCGTACAGTAGTTCGTGGAGGCCCGTTCGCCATGACTCGTCCGCAATCGTTACCGCCAGATGCCCCGGTGGGGGGGCAATCGGCTGGGGAAATCCATGAGACGCTGCGCCGCCGGATCGCCTGCTTGCAGGAGGCACGGCTGCGAAACGACCGAAAAACCAGCAGCAGCGGATGCGGGGCACTGGACCAGTTGCTCCCCCGGCGGGGGTTTTGCCGGGGAACGTTGACCGAGTGGCTTGCCGCCGGATGGGGCCATGGCGCCGAAACGTTGGCCTTCCAAGCGGCCGGCCACGCATGTCGGGAAGGGGAAGCCCTGGTCGTGCTGGACGCGCGGCGCCGGTTCTATCCGCCGGGAGCCGCATGGCTGGGGATTGCCCCGGAGCAGCTTATTGTCGTTCGCGCGGCTGGCCAGTCGGACCATACCTGGGCGGCCGACCAGTCGTTGCGATGTCCGGGCGTGGGGGCCGTGGTGGTCTGGCCGGAGAAACTCGACGGGCGGACCTTTCGGCGTATGCAGTTGGCGGCCGAGGAAGGCGGCAGCCTGGGCTTCTTGATCCGTCCGCAGCGCGTCCAACGCGAGCCTTCCTGGGCCGATGTCCGGTTGCTGATCGAGCCGTTACCTCCTGCCGCTTACGCTGCCGGACGCCGGCTGAAGATCCGCCTCTTGCGCTGCCGCGGAGCCGCGGACGACCGTTGCCTGGAAGTGGAAATCGACGATGAAACGCACGCTGTGTATCCGCTTGCCCAACTGGCCCATCGCACGACGCCTCGCCGCGCGACCGGAGCTTGAGCGCCGGCCGTTGGTCCTCTACGAGACCGAGCGGGGGAACCGGCGCGTGGCGTATTGCTCTCCCCCGGCACGCGCCGGCGGAGTGACGACGGGGATGCCGCTGGCCGAAGTGGCCGCGTTGGATATACAAATACCGCCGTGCATCGAGCCCCACGAGCCGGCGGCCGATCGCGAGGCGTTGGAGGCATTGGCCGGGTGGTGCCAGCGGTTTAGCCCCACGGTCGGTTTGGAGGAAGCGGCCGAGCCGGAGAGTTTGCTGCTGGATATCACCGGACTGGCCCATCTGTTCGGCGGCGAAGCGGCGATAGCCGAGCAAGTGATCGGTGCGTTTGCCCGTCGCGGTCTGGCCGTGCGGGTGGCCGTGGCCGACACGGTCGGCGCCGCCTGGGCGGTGGCCCATTTCGGCACCGGCTCGCTGGTCCCCTCCGGCACCACGCCGGCCGTGCTGGCCGCGCTTCCGGTCGAGGCGTTGCGATTGCCGCCCAAGACCGTCGAACTCCTGCACGGCCTGGGCGTCTACCGGATCGAACAATTGAAACGTCTGCCTCGCGACGAGCTGTCGATCCGGTTTGGTCCGCGGTTGCTCGGGCGCCTGGACCAGGCGATGGGGCGAACGGGCGAGGTGATTGTCTCGTTTCGGCCGCCGACGGATTGGCGAACCGAATGGTCGTTGGACTACCCGACCACGCGCCGGGCAACGATCGAGGCGATTTTGGAACAACTGATCGGCCGTTTGGCCGTGCGGCTTCGCAGCGCCGATCGGGGGGCCGTGCGGCTGGAGTGTCGCTTGCAGTGCCGGCCAGCCGATCCGCTCACCTTTGCCGTGGGGCTGTTCCGTCCCAGCGCCGTGGCGGGGCATCTTTGGTCGTTGGTTCGCGCGCCCTTGGAACGTCTCCGGCTGGTGGCACCGGTAACGGCGATCTCCGTCGAAGCGCCGATCGTCGCCCCACTACCTCGTCAACAGCGAAACTTGTTTCCCGACGGCTCGGCTCGGCAACATGCGGTCGATCTGGCCGCGTTGATCGACCGGCTCGGCAGTCGGCTGGGATCCGAAGCGGTGACGCGCGTGCGGCTTGTGGCGGAAGCCCAACCGGAACGCGCCTATCGTTACGAACCGTTGACGGCCAAACGCCGGCGTCGCGCTTCGCCCGATCAGAGTCATCTGCTGCCGCGCCCGTTGCAATTGTTCTGGGAACCGCTGGCCCTGGAGATGGTTGCCATGGCGCCCGGCGGTCCGCCGTCGCGGTTCCATCTACGGGGCCACGTGTACCGCATCGCCCGATCATGGGGCCCCGAGCGGATCGAAACCGGCTGGTGGCGCGGCCGCTCGACCGATCGCGATTACTACCGCGTCGAAACCACCACCGGCCACCGCCTCTGGCTCTTCCGCCGACTGGCCGACAACCGCTGGTTCCTGCACGGGCTGTTTTCCTGAGTCGGCCGCAAAGACCTCCCCTCTCCCTCCGCGAGAGGGGCCGGCGATGAGGGCTATCGATCTAGTAAGGGCGAAGCGTCAGCGAGGCCGTCTTTCCAGTCCTCGCTGACGCTTCGCGTTACGATGGACCACCAGGGACACAAAGAACACGAAGAGTCTCCCCCGACGGTCCTTCGTGCCCTTCGTGGTAAAATAGGCCGTTTGCACCCTCGGCGCGGGCAATGAGCGATCCTGAGAATCCATGGAACGCCCCCCCTAGCTGCGTGACAAACGAGCAGCCAACGGCTATGATTCAACTTACCGTGAACTGCCGCGTGATGGGAGGCAAATCTACGGACTCAAACGTCAGATTGTAGAAAGGCACGGTACACAACCATGGCAACCGGTATCGCTTCACACCCGATCCTTAAAACGCCCGTCGCCGTCCTCGACTTTGAAACGACGGGGCTTACGGCGGGCGCTGACCGGGTGATCGAAGTCTCGGTGGTTCGCGTCGATCCGGGGCAGGAGCCTCGGCTTGTCCTCGACACGCTTGTCAATCCGCACCGCCACGTCGCGGCTACCGAAATCCACGGAATCACCGATGCCGATGTCAAAAACGCACCGACTTTTCCTGAAATCGCCGGTGACTTGCTAGGAGTTCTCGAAGGTTGCGTGGTGGCGGCATACAACGTCTATTTCGACATCAAATTCCTCAATTTCGAAATGGCCAACGCCGGAATCGAACACGAGCCGCCGCACTTCTGTTTGATGTATATGCGGCCGCTTCTCGGCCTTGGCTCGCGCTGCAAACTTCAAGAGGCGTGCCGCCAGCACGGCATCGACTTCGACGATGCCCACGTTGCGGCGGAGGATGCCATGGCGTCGGGACGACTGCTCCAATGCTATCTCGACGAACTGCGTCGACGGAAAATCCGTACTTACGACGATTTAACTCGCCTGCGGAGCTACAAGTTCCTCAAGAGTTTCGCCAACGATCCTTTTCCTTCGGCATCCACCTTCAATCTGCCAGGCTGTGATCGCCTACTATCTCGCATCGGCCACGTCCAGGAAACGGTCGTTGACCCGAGACGTAAGGCTGTTCGCGAGTACTGGGACACGCTCAAAACGGTTGTTGCGGATCTGGAAATCACCGATGAAGAATTGCGATACGTGGTCGCTCAGCGGAAACGTCTGGGCTTGGCCAAGGAACACGTTCGTGTTCTTCACGCGAGGGCGTTTGCAAGCGCCATCGCGCAATTCTGCGATGACGAACGGCTCGACGATAAAGAAGTGATGAAACTACGGCGCTTGCACCAATGCTTATCAACGCTTGGCTGGGCACCCGGACAATGAGGACAAAAAGGTGACAGCCACCAAATTCGGGTAGACTGGGTGGCTTGTTGCGAGTCGTCTTTTCCAGCTTGCCCAAATTTGGTGGCTGTCACCTTTTCTCGGCTACGGCGATTCGCTTCGTGGCGTAAGCTCCCAGCTTGCGATTGACGAGGTGAAAACCTTGGCAAGCAGGATGCTTACCCCATTTTTCCCACGGCCGGCTAGCCGCTACTGCTGCCGAAGAACTTCTTCATGGCGTCGGCGGCGGCGTTTTGGCTGGTGTCGGAAGTGCGGCTGGCCTCGGCCGTTTTGGAAACGCCGATCATTCGGCCGGTGCGTCGTTCCTCTTTGTCTTCCTCCGTCATGGCGACCGGGCGGTCGTCGTCGTCGGTCTCGGCCGCTTCTTCGGACTCCGCCGTGGCCACCTGCGAAGTCAACTTGGCCGCGGTCTTCGGGGGGCTCTCGTCGAGCCACTGCATGACGTCGGCTTCGCTTCCGCCGCCGGCCGGTTTGGGGGCGGGCTTGGCCGCCGGCTTTGGCGCGGGCGTGGCTGCGCTGCTCAGCGAGACCTCGAATTCCAGCGGCCCGACGCGGAGCCGGTCGCCCGTCTTCAGCTTCCGCTGCTTCTCGATCTTCGTGTCGTTGACGAACGTACCGGTCCGGCTGCCCAGGTCGCGGGCGACGACGATGCCCTTGCCCTGTAAGATCGCGCAATGATGCCGGCTGATGGCATCACCCCCAGCGCGCAGATGGCAGTCGGAGGCCCGGCCGATAAAGAACTTGTTGCGTTTGACGGGCACGGCCTTTCCGGCGTACTTGCCCGTGGTTACGATCAGCTTGATTTCCATTTGAACCTCGATGCAACGGGGATCATGCGCCGTCGCCGCCCGGCGGAGGAGTCTCCTCCCGGCGGCGTTTGACCATGGTCACCTCGTTACCAGCGTCGTTGTAGGTCACTTCATCCATAAAGGAACGCATCAAAGAAAAGCCGCGGCCGTGCTCGGCGGTCAAGGCGCTCGGGTCGTCGGCCTCGGGGATCGTGGAGACGTCGAATCCCGGTCCTTCGTCTCGAATCACGAATCGTGCCACGTCGGGCGAGAGCGTCACGTTGACAAAGATCTTACGCCCGTCGTAAGGCGATTGTTCGCGGCGCTGCTGGATCACGTCATCGGTCGGCGTGTTCTCCTGGGGGCCCAATTCCAGGTTGCCGTGATAGAGGGCATTGGAGAGGGCTTCCTTCAGCGCCACGCCGATCTGCAGCCGTCCGTTGCGGTCGCAGAAGCCCGTGCCCAGGGCCATTTCCTGAACCAGATTGACCAGTGCGTCGACCAGCGGCGGGTGATTCTCCAGGACGAAATCGAACCGCGTCCCGCTGAGGCAGTGGATCAACTGGTTGTAGCTCCGCTGGGCGGTGGCCAGGGCCAACACGTCGGCCACCGTCTGGGAGAGTTTCTCGGCCAGCCGCGATTTGGGGACATAACTGGCCGCCCCCTTCTCCAGGGCCTCGGTGGCCAAGAGTTCGCTGCCGAAGGCGGTCACCAGGATGATCGGTACGTCGGGATAATGCACGCGGGTGGCCGCGACCAGCTCCAGGCCGTCCATTTCCGGCATCTGCAGGTCGGTGATCACCAGATCGGGAACGGACTCCTTCATGCGCGCCAGAGCCTCGGTGCCGTTTTTGGCGTACTCCAACGTTTGCTGGCCGTTCTGGGTCAGAAGCCCGCCCACCACGCGGCGGTCGACAGCGGAATCTTCAACGATCAGTATGGTCGTCATATGCCCGTCCTCTTGGCGGATTGGATCAAAACGCAACCGGCCTCAACTCCAATCGTCCCGCAACCACATCACTCCAGATCGGATATTTTAGCAGAACCGGCCACCGGCGTGCTATGCCCCCTCTTTGTTAGGTTCATCCGGTATTTGTGGGGAGGGGGGTCAAGGCAAGCCGCGACTTGCCGCCGACCGCGCTGTCTTGTAGCATGAAATGGAACCATGATCCGCGTACTGACATTCGCCCAAGGAGAATCTTCACCATGAAAAGCGCCCGTTGTTGTTCCGTTTGGAAAACTGCTGCCGTGTTGACTTGCGTTGTGCTGGGATACGGCCTTGCGGCGGATCGGGCGGTTGGCCAGCCGCCGGCCACCTCGACCGAGGCTGCGTCGCTCCCGCGGGTGTTGATCATCGGCGATTCGATCTCGATCGGTTACACGCCCGCGGTCCGTAAGATGCTGGAGGGCAAGGCGGTGGTGATCCACAACCCGGGCAACGCCGGTCATACGGGCCGGGGGCTGGAGCAGATCGACGCGTGGCTTGGCAAGGGGCATTGGGACGTGATCCACTTCAACTGGGGGCTGTGGGATCTGGCCTATCGGCCCGGCGGGTCCAAAGGTCGCGGGCTGGACAAGAAGCAGGGCACGCAAACCTGGTCGCCGGCGGAGTACGAAGACCACTTGCGGCGCCTGGTCAAGCGGCTGGAAGCGACCGGCGCGAAACTGATCTGGGCCAGCACGACGCCGGTGCCCGAGGGCGAGCCGGGGCGGATCGTCGGCGACGACTTGAAGTACAACGCGGTGGCCGCAAAGATCATGCAGGAAAGGGGCATCACGATCAACGATCTGCACGCCCATATCCGACCGCGGGCGGCCGAATTCCACACGGCCAAGGGCAACGTCCACTTCACCCCAGCCGGCAGCGAATACCTCGCCCGGAAGGTGGCCGAGAGTGTTCTCGAAGCGTTGGGTGAGTAGGGTAATGCCTCTCGGTGTTTCTCGTTGCGATTCTTCCGCGACGTAACGCAGGGTCGGACGTTTCGCGTCCCCCCACCGGGGTCGCCCCCAGCGGCACTAGAAACCCCTCGGTATAGTGTAAGGAAATAT
>JABMRP010000777.1 GCA_013202535.1 Planctomycetota bacterium | reverse complement strand
TACACCTATGGTGAAAAGCACCCGGCCTTGCGGCAGGCCGGCGAAGATTGGCTGGCCTGGCACCCCGATCCGCTCCAGTTCGACTGAGTTTAGCCCAGGCACTTGTGCCAGGCGTTTTGAAACACGATCGTTCCCGTTTCCCTACAACGCCGGGCACAAGTGCCGGGGCTAAACTTCCTCGGCTCCGCCCTCGGCGACGGCGAACGCGGTGGCGTGGGTGTGGCAGTGGGAGATGGTGATCCACATCCGGCGGATGCCGAGTTTCTCGACGACTTCTTGAGCGCCGCCGCGCAGGGCGACGACCGGCCGGCCGCCCGGTTCGTTGCGGATCTCGATGTCGCGCCAACTAATGCCGCGACGCCAGCCGGTGCCAAAAGCCTTGAGGACGGCCTCCTTGGCGGCCCAGCGGCCCGTATAGTGCTGGGTCGATTGCTTGCGGGCCTGGCAATAGCGAATCTCGGCCGGGGTGTACACCCGGTTGATGAACAGGTCGCCGTGCCGTTCGATCATTCGCGCGATCCGCAGGCATTCCGCGATGTCGGTACCGATGCCGATGATTCCGCTCATGGGGAGTAAACCTCTCTACTGTTCCGGCGTTGGTTCGGGGCTCGCGTCGAGAATCGCCAAGACCTCGGCTCGCTTTTGCGGATCGAGCCACGCTTGCGCCGGCGATTCATCACCGCCGTGCTCCCAACGAAACTCGAAACCGCAGGGGCCGCATCCCCCGTCGCACCAGACCATCCGATACCGGGCCGATGCGGCGGAGGCGGGCATGGCCAGTTCGAGCAACTGAGCCACCCGGCTCGCCGTGGCCGGCGCGGCATGGCCTCGGCGCACGGTACGAAACCAGCTTCCGCATCGCCGGCAGTAGGGCTGTCGCAGCGCCGGGATCACCACGGCCAGAGCGCCCGTGAGCAACAGCAGACCGTCGACGATCCAACTGGCCCACGCGGCGATTCCCGTGGCCGTGTATGTACCCCATAGCGGCCGGCCCTCGTCGGCCTGTTGCCGCATGTAGTCGAGCAGTCCGTCGGGCGCTTGCCGCAGGTCGCCTTGAATAAGCTCGGCAAGCCCCCGGAAACCGATCGATTCGCGCAAGCTGGTGTCCCGTTCGGCAGCGGCGGCGCGCACCTCGCGGTAGCAGAGGTAATGCTGTCCGGCAACGGCCACGATCGCCGCAATGATAACTCCGGCCAGGGCCGCCGCGCGGCTTCCCGTCCGGCAAACCCTCAGGAGACCCACGCCGGTTGCTCCCAACACAAATCCCAGCAAGATCGGGAAGAGCACCAGCGGTGCCGCGAAATGCTGGACGGAAACGGCCAGCCAGGCAACCGCGGCGCCATGCACCAGGCAGACGGACAACCAGACCGCCAGGTTCGCAACACGCCGCCGGCGCGATCCGGGAAGTGGCGCGACCGTTGTGTCCATGTTCGCCTCACTCATGCCTTCACACCACAGGCGACCTGCGCGCGAAGGAGCACGTCGGCCGCCTTCTTTCTCGCCCGGGCGGCGCCGTCGGCGAGGATCTGTTCGACCTGATCCGGATCCGCCTCCAACGCTCGCCGCCGCTCGCGCGCCGCGGCGAAGAACTCCTCGGCCAGCCCGGCCAGTTCCTTCTTTACGCTGCCGTAGCCGAAGCCGCCGGCTCGATACACCGCCGCCATCGCTTCTCGTTGCGGGTCGCCGGCAAAGAGCGAGTAGAGTTGGAAGAGGTGGTCGGTGTCGGGATCTTTGGGATCTTCCATCGGGCGCGAGTCGGTCTGGATCCGCATGATCTGCTTCCGCAGCGGTTTCGGCTCCTCGAAAACGGCCAGCGTGTTGTCGTAGCTTTTCGACATCTTGTCACCGTCGGTTCCCGGCACTCGGGCCGAACTGTCGAGCACCTGGGCCTTGGGCAGGACGAACGTCTCGCCGAACTGATGGTTGAAACTGGCCGCCAGATCGCGGGTGACCTCGATGTGTTGAACCTGATCCTCGCCGACGGGGACGACGTCGGAATCGTAGGCCAGGATGTCGGCCGCCTGGAGAACCGGATAGGCAAACAGCCCCACCCCGGCCGAGAGCCCGCGAGCGATCTTGTCCTTGTACGAGACGCATCGCTCGAGCAGTCCCATCCCGGTACCGGTCATCAGCAGCCAGCACAGTTCGGAAACCTCCGGCACGTCGGACTGCACGAAGAGCGTCGCCTTTTCCGGGTCCAGGCCCAATGCCAGCAGATCGAGAGCCGCGTCGAGAGTCGACTGGCGCAACTGGCTTGGGTCGCGTACGGTGGTCAGGGCATGCAGGTTGGCGATGAAGTAGAAGGCGTCCTCCCGCTGTCCCTGCAAGTCGATGTACTGCCGGATAGCGCCGAAGTAATTGCCCCAGTGAAAGCGTCCCGTCGGTTGAATGCCGGAAAGAACTCGCATGGTTTGTGTTCGCCGTATCGGTTATCAGGATTCAGTTTTCGTTATCCACGGTCATTGAAAACAAAGGAACCGCGAATGAACGCAAATAGACACGAATGTGCCGGAGTTGAAATGGGTTTACTCTTGTCTTGGCGCGAATCTGATTCGTGTCTATTTGCGTCCATTCGCGGTTCCTTAGTTTTCAGTTTGCGTAATCCTAACCGCCAGTCGCTACGCCTCCAACTTTCCGACAACCTCGCCTATGCCGCTCGCCCCGAGTTGCGCCAGCGCGCCGGGCAATGCGTCGAGGATCTTGATGCAAACGGTCGGATCGTAGAAGTTGGCGGTGCCGATCTGCACGGCAGTGGCGCCGGCCAAGAGGAATTCCATCACGTCGTCGATCGTGGCGATGCCGCCGATCCCCATCAGCGGCACGCTTACCGCCCGGGCGACTTGATAAACGGCCCGCAGGGCGATCGGCTTGATCGCCGGTCCACTGAGCCCGCCCAATATATTTCCCAAGATCGGCCGGCGCCGGCGCCAATCGATGGCCATGCCCAGGCAGGTGTTCACCAGCGAGATGGCGTCGGCTCCACCGTTCTCCGCGGCCCGGGCGATTGCCGTTACGTCGGTGACGTTCGGAGTCAACTTGGCCAAGACGGGCAAGGAGCACGCACCGCGGACTCCGGCCACGACTTGTTCGCATAGGGCCGGATCGGTTCCGAAGTCGACTCCGCCGCTGACGTTGGGGCAGGAGACGTTCAACTCCAACGCGGCGATCCCGGGCAAACCGTCCAATCGCCGGGCCATGCGGATGAACTCTTCGCGGCTCTTCGCGGCGATGCTCACGATGATCTGTGTCGCGAGGCTTCCCAGATAGGGCAAATGACCAGTGACAAATGCCTCAATGCCGTCGTTGTCCAGGCCGATCGAGTTGAGCAACCCGGCGGTCGTTTCGACGGTGCGCGGCGGCGGGTTCCCCTGGCGCGGAGATTCGGTGATTGTCTTGGGCAGAATGGCCCCCAGACGCGACAGATCGACCAGGCCCTCCATCTCCCGGGCGTAGCCGAAGGTACCCGACGCGACGGCAATCGGATTGGTCAGCCGCAAGCGGCCGAGTTGGACGTCGAGGTGGACCGGGGAGGAATTCACGACACTCCAGGGGCTTGCCAAAAGGGGACGGGAACCAACTTCGGACCCAAAGAGGGCGGGCCCACTTCAAGTATCCCCGCTAAGCCGTCGCGGTTCAAGGGACGGCGCGGCGAAACCATGCCCTGGGGAATCTTCGGTTCCGTGGCGAGCGAACACCGCGACCGTTGGGGGAGGGCACCGAGGGGGCGCAAAAGAAGGGCTCTGCAAAGAAGGTGGCTATTACCTTATGCGGGAAAAACCCATAGAGCCGCTCAGGCGGCACACCCGACGCCGGGTGTGCCCCCCTACTTGATAAGTCGACCGGTGCGCGCCACTGCCCGGCGCAAGGCAATCCGTGCGGCCATGTTGCCCGAGGCACAGCCGCGGGCGAGGCAGTGGCACACTGTTTCGACTTAGATAATGCCGCCGTGGGTGCGGTATGGCGTGGTATGATCGGGTTGATCGAGGAACCACATCCGTTCCCATTCGTCCTGTATCAGCCGAAGGCCTTCGGACGTATTGATCAATTGCTGAGTCCGCCGGACCGGGTCGCCCGAATAGGCGGGCAGAATACATCCCGATTGCGACACGGCCATAAGCGCCATGAACACGGCGACTAGAAATCCACGCATGAAACTACTCCTTCGTCAAACATCCCAGGACAGTACCGCCAGCGCACGAGACGAGTTTTCTCGGCCGAATGTGCCAAATCCATGCATCGCGGCGCGAGATGGCAAAAGGTGAATGCTTCGAGGCGTCGCAGCCGCGGAAGGGGGTCGAAGGGCCGTTTCCCAAGCGGGGAGGAAAAACGGTCATTTGCGGCGACGGGTAATCCGGCGTGATCGCGGATCACCGGCAACGGGGGGTCGCGGAGATATCGGGCAACGGCAAGAGGCCGAGTCGACTGGGAACTGCCCTATTCGGAAACGTAAGCCGTTGATGTATCGGGAGTTTCCGCAACCCGGGTTCCATCGGGCGAAGCTTGGAGACGCTCGCGTTGGGCGATCCGTGCCGCCGCTTCGCGCCGCTCCAGCTCTCGAACCCGTTCTTCCATCTCTTTACCCGGCTTGAAGGTGACCACGAACTTCTCCGGCACGGCGACTTTTTCGCCGGTCCGTGGATTGCGTGCCTTTCGGGGGGCTCGACGCTTGACCTCAAACACTCCGAAATTGCGAAGCTCGATGCGTCCTTCTTCGACAAGCGTCTCGACGATCGCGTCGAACGTTTTCTGGACGATCTCTTTCGTCTTCAGTTGCGTCAGTCCGATCTCTTCAGAGATGGTGCGAACAATCTCTTTCTTAGTCACGACTGGTTCTCCCTCGGGCAGGCAGATCGCAGGGTCCGACGTTAAGCTCACTCACGCTCCAAGTGTAGGTGACGTAACGACTAGAGTCAAGATCACTCGTCTGCCCGGAAGACAAACTTCCACGCACCCCTCCACGGAAAGACTCCGAGGGGTCGTTGGCAGACGTACTGATCGTCTGGCGGTAAGTCCTTATTGTCAAAGAGCTTAGTCGTCGACGGCCGGCCCGGGATCGCGGCGTTCTCCCTAAGTCATTGTGTCCCAACGACTAACGGGAAAAAAATTCGTCCGCTCATGGGGCCTACCGTGCGGCGCAACCGAAGCTCACTCGCGGCAACGGTTGAACGTCTTTATCGGCCTCCCAACCGGCAAACTCCAGTCAGACCGAAAAATTCGCCAAATTCCTAGAACCAGAACCACCCGGACGTGGGGTGCCTAGACCTTGATGATCGCGACGATGCGCTCGATTTCATCGGGTGGCACGAGCCGTCCTCGGCCACAGCCGGGACATGCCTGGCGTGCTTCTGCCCAGGCCGCGGGGGTGCGAACATTGGACTGCCAGAACGGCCAGGTTCGGCATTGACGGGGGCGAACGTGATAGACTTCGCACCGTCGTGTTTGCCCGTCGAATAAGATGCAGTCGCCGTCGGGCCTTTCCAGAAGGCTCTTGCGGATGCCCACCAGGCAAACGTATTGTTCTTCGAACGCCGGCACTTCTAATTCCAAGGCGGCAGCCATCGCCTCGATCTCGGCCTTGTTCAGCCAGACGTATCCCGGCGCTCCGGTGCAACAATCGCCGCATTCGGTGCATTGGAAGCGAAGGCCTTCTCCGTACCAGGGCTTCTTGCTCATCGTGGGGGCGTTCCTGTTAGATGGCCCCCCGGCAGAGCCAGGGGCTGAGGGAAGCAGACCGCGGAAGTTCAGCCGCCGATCTGGTGCATGGTTCGTTTGGGGCGTGCGAACTCGCCGTTGTCGCTGCCGTGGCCCAACTTCTTCTCGCCCACAGCCGCCCGAACCAGCGATGTCAATGCGTCGTCGTCCGCGCCGCCGCGGAGCACCGCCCGGGCGTCCCACTCGCGAGTCGAGAACAAGCAGTTTCGCACCTGGCCTTCGGCCGTCAATCGCAACCGGTTGCACTGGCCACAGAAGTGTTGCGTGACGGTATTGATCAGCCCGATTCGGCCCGAACCGTCGGCAAATCGGTACTGCGCGGCGGGTGCCTGTTGGTCTGAGGGCGAAACTCGCTGCAAGGGGCCGATTTCCCGGGTCAGTATGTCGAGGATCTTGCGACCCGGCAGCACGCGACCGTTTGCCCAACGGCGGTCGGCGTCCAGTGGCATGAATTCGATGAAACGGAGTTCGAGGTCGTGGCGGCGGGCGAAACGGGCCAGGGGAACGGCCTCCTTTTCGGTCAGCCCCGCGATGGCCAAGGCGTTGAGCTTGATCCGGCGGAATCCGGCTTCCTGGGCCGCGGCGATTCCCTCCAGCACGCGGGGAAGCTCGTCGCGGCGGGTAATCTCGATAAACTTCTCGCGATCCAGCGTGTCGAGGCTGATGTTCAGTCGGTGCAGTCCGGCGGCCTTCAAATCGGCAGCGTGGCCAGCCAGCAAGATCCCGTTGGTCGTCAACGCCAGATCTTCGATCCCCGGTACCGCGGAAAGCATCCGCACCAGCCGGCAGATGTTCTTCCGCACGAGTGGCTCACCGCCGGTGAGCCGGACCTTTCGAATCCCCAACCGGGCCACCACCCGGACGAATCGTTCGATTTCCTCGAAGCGCAGAATCTCGTCGTGCGACCGAAAGGTCATGCCCTTTTCGGGCATGCAATAGAAACAACGGACATTACAGCGATCGGTCACCGACACGCGTAAGTCGGTATGCACCCGCTGATGATCGTCGATCAGTGGTAACGTCATGTTCAATGGTTTTTCCGTCGATGATCGCCCGACCCACGGGATGCCACCCGTGGGCGTGGTGAATTGTCTAGTCCCTAGTCCCTAGTCCCTAATCCCCGACTCCCCGACTCCCCGACCCCCCTACGCCCGGGTGGGCCCCCTGGCTGGTGGCGTCGGGCCCGTTTTGTTT
>JABMRP010000081.1 GCA_013202535.1 Planctomycetota bacterium | reverse complement strand
GATTCGCCCTGGTGCATCCGGATGAGCGGTTGGTCGATCTCCAGGACATCGGCGATCGAATCGACGACTTGCACGTCGGCCGCGACGCTTCGCACGCCCGGTCTTCCGGCAATTTGGGCCTTCACCGTGCCGCTGCCGAGCCGCATGGCGGTGAGTTCCGAGCCAGCCACTGAAACGGCTCCGTCGCCGCCCGCTTGCAGGCTGACTCCCGGCATACCGGTGATCAGGCCAACCGACTTGCCGTCCTGGTAACCGGTGACTTGCAACGAGACGGTCTCGCCGGGCATCATCCGCATCGGCGAGGGAGTGACGCGAATCTCGTCGACGATCAGTTCGCCGGTCACGTTTACGTTCAGGGCCTCGGTGGAACGCACGCCCTGGAATTCAGCGTGGACATCGGTGTTTCCCGGGCGAATGCCGCGGAGCCGGCCGTTGGCGGCTGCCACGCGAGCCGCTTGAGGATTGCCGCCGATGAGCATCGTCGCCTTGCGGGTGACGCGTCGCTTGAATCCGCTGGCATACTCGGCCTCAATGTGGAAGGCGTTGAAATCGGCACCCACCGGGAAGACGGCGTCTTGCCCGTCGCGACCGATGATTCGCACGGCAATCGGCTGTTCCGACGGAGCGGCCGGCGTGTTGCCATATTGGAGCGGTTCGGTGGTGATGGTGCGGAAGAGGAGCGTCTTATTGCCCGCGTCGGCCCGGAGTTGTTGGATGTAGCCCGGCTGTTTGGCCGTGAGCACGGGCGCCTGCCAACGCACGAACTCGTTCTCGAAATCGGCCGGCCAGCGAACGTTGGCCGCCGGTTCCTGCTTCGAGCCGTCATCCGTCGTGCCATCGTCCGTCGAGCCGTCATCGACCAACACCGTGTAACGCTGCTGTTGACCGGCCGGTAAGTAGGTGCCCACCGGCTGCCGAACGAGCTTCAAAGTGGCGCCGTCGGCGTTGGGATCCGGTCCTTCCGATTTGGCGGTCACGGCACACTGGGCCTGCTTGCCACGATAGCTGGCTTGCAGGGCGAACTCGCCGCTGGCCGCCGGGGATACCGACACGGCCGGACGCAAGGTCCCGGTGGCCGGTGTCCATTTCAGTTCGGGAGGTACCTCCCAGTGGATCGCGCCCGTGGTTACTTCATGCCATGTGTCGTCGCCGGGGATCTTTTCCTGGAGCCGAAGCGAAACCGACTGTCCGGGTGCCAAGGAAAGAGTCGGGGGAACGACGCGAATCGACTCCGGTGCCTCGGTGTCTACCACCTCGATCCGTCCCACCGCCGTCTTGCCCACCAGCGGTTGGTAAACCGCGCTGACCTCGAACGGGGCGGTCGCTTGGGAGCCGATGACTCGGGGCGGTTGCCAGCGAATGGCGTCGGGCTGGGCGGTCGCATATTGCACTCCCGGCCCGTCCATCGGCGCGGTGCGAGTTTCGGCTCCGTCGATCACCGAGAGGAGCAACTGCATTTCGGCAATTTCATCGATGCCGACACGAACCAACTCGGGCTGGAAAATCAGCTTGGCATTGGCCGGGTCGTGGACCGTCAGATCGAGCGTGGCTTCTTTGTCCGAGGCGAGATGGGTGGCCGTCAGTGTGACCGGGCCCGGCGTTAGGGCCAGGAAAGCGCCCGTTTTTTCGTCGATCTTGAGAACGCTTTCATCGGAACTCTTAAACTGGCCGATGCCGGGAATCAGTTGGACATCGCCGTGGGGTCCCGAGCCGGCCAGGAAAACTTGTCCCGGTTCGCCGGCCAGACGGATCGTTCGATCCACTTCCAACCGCAACGTGACATCGCCGCGCTCGACCGCGGTGACCTCAACCCGATTGGTTTCTTTTCCGAGATAGGCGGCCCAAACGGTCAGCGGTCCGGCGGGCTGGTTCATTGCCATCACCATGCCGTCGCGAAGTTCGAGCCCGGCTTCCGCGGCGATCTCGGCCTCCGGATCGGTGTGCCAACTCACACGATGGGGCAACACGCCGATCCGGCGCCCGTCTTCGTAAGTTGCCCATACTTGAAGCGGCGCGGCTTGCCCCAAGGGCAGGCTGATCGGGCCGGCGGGGGTCATTTCCAGTTGTTCTGGAACCACCTCCACCACCTCGACCGATGCCGTGGCTTGACGGTCGCCAAAGGCCATGCCCAGCGTCTGTTTCGTTTCGCCGGTCGGCGCAATACCCTGGAAGGTCATCTTGGCGGGGTCGAAAGTGGCAAACTCCGTCGAGGGCAACGTCTGACATTCCAACAGATCGGGGGCCAACTCGACGAGACGCTCGGGCGTCTGGCCCATGACCTTAACCTCGGCCGAACCGTCGACCGGAACCTCCACCTCCGCCGGATCGATGGCGATCGACTGGATGTCGGCCGTCGAAACCGTGGCCTGGACCGTTTTGGTCCACTGGGCCTGCGCGACGGTGATTTCGGCTTTTCCTTCGCTTCGGGCGATTAGCCGGTTGGCCGGGGTGATTTCGACCACCGCCGGGTCGCTGCTGGTAATGCGAATCGGTTCGCTGCTGGGGCTTTCGATACTCAGATCGGTGATCTCTCCGGTCACCATGTCGAGTTCCTTCGGCGAGACGATCAGCGTGCCTTCCACCGTGCAATCGACGTCTTCACTGACCAGCTTGCCCAGACGGAAGTTGACATAGGTTGTGCCCGGGGCCTTGGCGACGATCACCCGATCTTCCTCGTCAAAGCCGAGGATTTCCGAGTCCTGCAATTCGACGTCCACCTCGTCGGTCACGTCCGTACTGGTGAAAAGTCCCTTCCTCTCGATCCTGAAGGCGATCCGCTCGCCCACCGTGCCCGACCACTCCTTGGGCGTGGCGATGAGCTTCTTCGGGTAGAAGAACCAGATCAGGCAGAAAATCAGCAACAGCAACAACAGCGCGGTCAGCAAACGCCGGCGTCGTTGGGCGGCCAAGACCATTCGCTTCTTGCTCGGCCCGATGGTGACCGTCTTCTCGCAACAGGGGCACTTCTGGCTCCACCCCGGGCGTTTGACGAACAGCAGATTGCACTCTGCGTGGTTGCACACCACAGCCGGAGCCGGCTGCTGATCGATCCGTTCGTAGCCCCAACACCACGAGAGCCGCCACACGCCCTCGACGTCCTTGTAGCGGAAGAAGTAGCTGTCGCTGTCGGTGCGGTCGGGGTTTCCGGTGACCGCCATGAAGTTGTCCAGCAGAACGCGGAAGATCTTGCGTTCGGTCGGCGTTTCCGGCTTGATCTTCTCAATCCGCTCGGTGAGTGCTTCGAGTTCCTCCTTCATCGGGCCTTTGAGCGACTCGGGAGTGGCCGGTTGGCAAGCGACATCTTCCAGCCGCCCGCCTTTTTCGTCGCGAACGAAGAAGTTGACCGAATCCTCGTCCCAGTCCGGCTCGGCCAGAAATCGTCCCAGCCAGCGGAAGAGAATCGTGGCGTTGGCGTGCGACTTGTCTAGCAGCGCGACGCCCGGCTCCACGGCGATCGGGCGGAAGTCGCGGGAAATGTCGGAGAGGTCCACACGCGCAAATCGAGTTGCCATGGGTCATACCACGCAAAGAATTGGGTCAGGGATAACCGCACGTTGAAAAAACATTGCCTACCGCCTGTTCCGGGTGCCACGTGCATGGCACAACGGGGGCAACGAAAACGCCTTCTCATTGAATTTGGGCCGACTTTCCCATCATAACGGGTGCCGATGGACGCCGCCATCCGGCGCACGGTTCGCTTCGATGGTCCTAAGCGTAAACGCTAGGGGAAGTTAGATCAACCGGCCCGCCTCGATTCTCATGTTCTCTGTTCTCGTGTCACTTGTCTTTCTCGCCACTCCCCCTACTTCTTTCCGATGGTAGTCGGTTTTTTCTTCCCCGCGCCGTCTAAATTCTTCATCTACTTCCCCCACATTCCGTATTTTTTCGCTGCCCTCCACCAGAATTGTACATCCCAAATAGCCCATTGGGTCTGCTTGCTGCGTCGCCAGATCTCTGGGAATCCCATCGAGATAAGTGGGAAACCGTCCCAAAGCGAGTATAATTGGGAGCCGCATGGATGTTTTGCATCGCCCACCACCGCACGGAACCAAACGATGTCGCTGAAACGGTTTGTCTACTATAGCGCGATTATCGGGGGATGGACCGCCTGGATCGCGTGGCTGTTGGTCGAGATGCTCGTTCTCCGGGGCCAAGGGTCCCAGGGAACGCTTGCGGTCGTTCTGGCCGCCGCGATCGTGGGTGCCTCGATCGGTGGGGGACTGGCCGTGGTTTCGAGCATGACCAATCCCCACTGGAACCAGCGGCTCAAACGGGCCCTGCCTGGCCTCATTGGTGGGGCTGTGGGTGGCGCGATCGGGGGGTTCATGGGGGAAGTGGTCCACGGGCTGCTCCAAGCGCCTCCCGGCGGGGATCCTTCCACGGTGGCCGTCGTCGCGGCCAAGACGCTAGGGTTCCTGGTCATGGGCATGGCGATCGGAGTCGCCGACGGGCTATTTGAGAGGTCATTCGTCAAAATCCGCAACGGCCTGATCGGCGGAGCGATCGGTGGGGCAGTCGGTGGCCTGCTCTTTCATCCCCTCGCCTTACTCACCGCCTCCGGCACCGGCATGTCCAGCCGCGCCACCGTATTTGTCATGCTCGGAATCTTCATCGGCGGGCTGATCGGTCTGGCCCACGTCGTCCTATGTCAGGCTTGGCTGACCGTGCTGGACGGTTTCGGTATCGGCCGGGAAATGATTCTCACGCGCACCGAAACGGTGCTGGGAAGGGCGGACCATCTGGCGATGCCCTTTCTCGGCATGTCTAACCGGGGGATTGAGTTGAAACATGCGAGGATCGTTCGGGGCAGCGGCGGGGGCTACTCGATCGAGGACTGCGGCTCGCAGCTTGGTACCATCGTCAATTACCAGCGGATTAATGCTCGTCAAGCGTTGAACCATGGTGATCTGATCCGCTTGGGCAGCAATATCTTGCGATTCGGCTTGCGAGACGGTCGCGCGCTCCCCACCGCCGTCCCGCAGAACTCCCCTGCCCCGCCCACTGGAGAGGATAACGAAGGCCCCCCTGTCGTGGTGGCACCCCCGCGAGGTCGGATGGCGCCTCCTCCACCGAGCTCAAAAAGTGCTTCAGCTTCGGTTCCCCCACCACAGGATTACGAACCGGCGCCGAGCGATGGGTACACCGAATCGAACTCTCCCGGCGAAGCTCCCGCCGCGCTACCGGTCAGCTCTCCACCACCGCAAATGG
>JABMRP010000776.1 GCA_013202535.1 Planctomycetota bacterium | reverse complement strand
TCGAGAATTTTGATCGTGCCCGTCTTGTCCAGCAGCAAATTGGCCGGCTTGATGTCGCGGTGGATGACACCCTGGTCGTGAGCGCACTGCAACCCGCAAGCGGCCTGCAATATGCAGTCAACCGCCTGTTCGACGGTCAACGGCCCATGCTGCTTGACGATCTGTGAAAGGTCCTGGCCGTCGACGTACTCCATGACCAGAAAATGCGTGCCCTGATACTCATCGGCATCGTAGGCCGTAACGATATTGGGATGCGTCAGCCGAGCCGCCGCTCGTACCTCGCGATAGAATCGCTGCACCGCGTCGGTGGTTTCCATTGCCCGGTCGGGCAACACCTTCAGCGCCACCACGCGATCCATCTTCCGATGCCGGGCCTTGAACACGTCGCCCATCCCACCGGCGCCGATCCGGTCGAGCACGACGTAATTGCCCATTACGAGATCCTTGAGCCGGTCGCGATAGACGGCCTCGGCCTGATACTTGGTGAGCTTATCGGCCAGGATCAACTCCCGGGCGAGCCCCTGGGCATCGCTGGGCTGCTTGTCCGACGGGAGGCCCTCTTGAAATGAGAACAACTCCTCGTCGGAAAAGAGCCCGCTTCGGGTGAGCCGCTGGCTGAATTGTCGGAGACTGACCGGCATGAGATGATCCCTGGGGAGTAAGGGCCCGATTATAACCTCCCATTGGGGGAGATGCAAAGGGACCAATGATCCGTCCACGCCCGGATGTTGCATCCCCTGGATCACGACCGTTCGCACCGCTTCCCCTGCCATGTATCGCGGCGAACCAGTTCGTCGTCGATGGCGCGGAGCACGGCCTGTTTGTCGAGGCACCAATGCGGGGCCAGTAGGTATTGCGCCGGGGCATCGCCGGTGAGGCGGTCGACGATACATTGGGGGGAGAGCTCTTCGAGGAAATCGACCACGTGACCCACGTACTGCCGCCGGTCGATCAGCGAAACCTCGCCGGCCGAAACGGCCGTGCCCAACGGAGTGTCCCGTATGGCCATCAGGTTGTGGATCTTGACGGAGTGGATCCCCAATCGGGTGATCTCCCGGGCGGTCGCCCGCATGTCGTCGGCCGATTCTCCCGGCAGCCCCAGGATCACATGCGCGCCGACGTTGAGCTTCCGGAGATGGCTCCGCCGGACCGCATCGAGAAAGTCGCTGTAATGGTGGCCCCGGTTGAGCCAATCGAGCGATCGGTCGTGGATGGTTTGCAGTCCGAATTCCACCACCAGATAGGTTTGCCCGGCGAGTTCGGCCAGCAGATCGAGCACGTCGTCGGCAACGCAATCGGGGCGCGTGCCGATGGCCAGCCCGACGAGACACGGGTTGGCCAGGGCTTCGAGAAAAACCTCCCGCAGCCGCTCCACCGGAGCGTACGTGTTGGTGCCGGGCTGGAAATAGCCGATAAAATGGTCGACATCGTACCGCGATTTCAGTCGGCCCACGGCCTCGTCGATCTGCCGGGCGATTGGCTGCCGCGCGACCGGTGGCTGCTCGGCCTGGCGTCGGCTAGGGCTGAAGCTGCGATTGTCGCAGAAGATACACCCCCCGCCCTTCGGCGAGGCATCGCGATTGGGGCACCCGAACCCCCCGTCCAGGCTGATCTTGTGGACCCGATGCCCGAACTTCCACCGCAGGAAGTAGTTTAGGCTCAGAAAGCGACAGCCGGCGGATTGCCAGTCGGGCTCTGTCGGGTAAAATGGGCTATTTGTGGGATTATTTGACGCCAAACGAGTATCCATCTAGGCTAAAAGGGGCGGACGTCTAAACTTATAGAAGGAAAACGTCCGAGAATCAATTGGTTCCGTGTCCTGGCGAGAGACCGAAAGCATGTACGGCGAATTGATACCCGTGGGTGGCGGCGACCCGATCCCGTTGCTGAAAAAGACGCTTCTGGTCGGGCGGCGGGAGAGTTGCGACATCGTCTTGCGATTCTCCAACGTGTCGGCTCACCATTGCCATCTGATCGTCAACGGCGGGTACTGGTACATACGCGACCAGAACAGCCGCAACGGGATTAAGGTCAACGGGGTCCGCGTTCAGGAGAAGCGGCTCGATCCGAACGACACGATTTCGATCGCCCGGCACAAGTACAAGGTGCAGTACTCGCCGGCCGAATTGGGAGCCGTGGGGCCACCTCCACCGGAAGCTTCGGAGGTGCAGAACATTATGGGTACGGGTTTGCTGGAACGAGCCGGCTTGCAGCATCGGCAGATCACGCGAAGCAACCGGCCCAACCCCGACGACGAGCCCGACCGCTACGACGTCAATAACGACAAACCCGGCCAACTCAATACCCGCCGCAACAAACCGATCTAAATCGTGGCGAAGAAACGCAAGAAAATCCGCGCCGACCTTCGCAAGAACAGCCAAGAACGCGTGCGTCGTAGCGACTGGACTCAAGGCTTCCACGAACACGGTTTCGAGGACGAGGACACCGATCGCGACGAACGCATCAGCGGCAAGGGCGATCTGACGCGGCGCCGAACCGTTGTCGGAACCGAAGTCGACACGGGCGACGAGCCCGGGTTCGACGTGGAACTCGACGTCGATCTGGCGGTCTGTCTCCCGGGACGCGTGCTGCGGGTTCACGGGCTCAATAGCGCCGTCGAGGCCGGCGACGGCCGACTCTACCAGTGTGCCACGCGCCGGCTGCTGAAGACCCTGGCCACCGATCAGCGGCACGTCGTCGTGGCCGGCGATCGAGTGATCTTCCGCCCGGTCGAAAGTTCCGAACAGAGCGAGGGGATTATCGAGCGGGTCGAGCCGCGTTACGGCAGCCTCTGCCGCGCCAGTCGCGGGAAACAGCACGTGATCGTCGCCAACGTCGATCAACTGCTCATCGTGACCAGCGCCGCCGAACCGCGGCTCAAGCCCAACCTCATCGATCGGCTCTTGATCAGTGCCGAGAAGAGCCGGATTCGTCCGGTGATCTGCATCAACAAGGTCGACCTGATCGACCCGGCCCTATTGCAGCCGCTCGTCGGGCTGTACAGCCAGATGGGCTATCGCGTGCTGCTGTTGAGCGCCGAGACCGGCGCGGGCATCGAACGATTGCGGCGCGTCATGCGGCATCGGGAAAGCGTCGTCGCCGGTCAAAGTGGCGTGGGAAAATCGTCGCTTCTCAACCGGATCGACCCGGAGCTTGGCTTGCGGGTAATGACCGTCAGCGCCGAATCGCAAAAGGGACGTCACACGACGACCACGGCTCAATTGATTCCACTGTCCGACGGCGGTTACGTGGTGGACACGCCCGGCATCCGCCAATACCAGCCGTGGGACGTGATCGCCGAGGAGGTCGCCGGTTTCTACCGCGACCTGCGCCCTTACGTCAGCCGGTGCCGTTTTCCCGACTGCACGCACACGCACGAGGCCGATTGCGCCGTGAAGGACGCCGTGGCCGACGGACGGCTCGACGAACGCCGTTACGAAGGATATTGCCAATTGCTGCTGGGGGATGGAGATT
>JABMRP010000775.1 GCA_013202535.1 Planctomycetota bacterium | reverse complement strand
TGGACGAACAGTGGCAAGTGTTTGCCGCCGACCTGGAATACGGCACCGACGTCGAGCGGTCGGCCATCGAGTTCCGCCCGGGCAGTCCGCTGCCCGACGAGGGCGCGACGGTCACCGTGGCCGCCGATCGCGGATGGCAAAGCTCGGGTGTCCAACTCCAGGGCGGCCGGTCGTACCAGATCGTCGCCTCGGGACGCTATCAAGTGGCCGACCAACCGCAAATCTGGTGGTGCGAACCGGGCGGCGTCTCGATCCGCTACTATCGGGGCCAGCCACTGGGGATCCTGCTCGGGGCCGTGCGGAACGAGGCCGCGGGGAACACGGGCCCAAGCCCCTTGCTCTGGCCGACGACGATCGGGCTGCAAGCCACCCTGACCCCCGAGAAGGCGGGCACCCTGTACCTGCGAATCAACGACTCGACCGCCGAGTTGCAGGACAACGCGGGAACGCTGGAGGTCCGGATTCGGCCGGCCAAAACCGTCTCGGGCAATTGACCAACGACCGTTGGTCACCTAAAATATAGGGTTTTGCGAGAAAATCGCGACGTTGGTTCTCCCCGGCCCCTCCTGTCGCTACTGGCCCGGGCGGGATACCATGTTCGGTCGCTCCGCCATTTCTGATCCGCTATCCCCTGAAAAGTTCATGAACCCACTCGAACAACAAGACCCCGCCATTTGGGCGGCGATTGCCAAAGAAACCGACCGGCAGTGCAACGGGCTGGAGATGATTGCCAGCGAGAACTACACCAGCCCGGCCGTGATGCAAGCCAGCGGAAGTATCCTGACGAACAAATACGCCGAGGGTTATCCCGGCCGGCGTTACTACGGCGGATGCGAGTTTGTGGATCAGGCCGAAGAACTGGCCCGGCAGCGGGCGAAGGAGCTTTTCGGGGCCGAGCACGTCAACGTGCAGCCGCATTCCGGGTCGCAAGCCAACACGGCCGTCTACATGGCGGCGCTGAAACCGGGCGACGCCGTTCTGGGGTTGGATTTGTATCACGGCGGGCATCTGACCCACGGGATGAAGCTGAACATCTCGGGCCAGTTGTACGACTTCCACAGCTACGGCGTTCGGCCCGACACGTACCGCATCGACTTCGATCAGGTCGCTTCGCTGGCCCGAGAGCACAAGCCCAAGCTGATCGTGGCCGGGGCCAGCGCCTATCCTCGCGAGATCCCGCACGGCAAGTTCGCCGAAATCGCTCGGGAGTGTGGAGCGAAACTGTTTGTCGACATGGCGCATTACGCGGGCCTGGTAGCCGGCGGCATACACGACGACCCGGTTCCCGTGGCCGACTTCGTTGCCACGACCACGCACAAGACGTTACGCGGCCCGCGCGGGGGTATGATCCTTTGCCGCAAGGAGTCGGCCAAGGCAATCGACCGGAGCATCTTTCCCGGCACTCAGGGCGGACCGCTGATGCACGTGATCGCAGCCAAGGCCGTCTGCCTGGGCGAGGCCGCGCAGCCGGCCTTCAAGCAGTACGCCCGACGGATTGTCGACAACGCCCAAGCGCTGGCCGAGGTGCTGCTTTCCGGCGGAGTCGCACTAGTCAGCGGCGGTACCGACAACCACCTCCTGCTGGCCGACGTCACGCCCTTGGGGCTAACCGGCGGCCGTACCGAAGAGACGTTGCACCAGTGCGGCATCACGGTCAATAAGAACATGATCCCCTTCGATCGGCGCAAGCCGGTCGATCCGTCGGGTGTCCGCATCGGCACGCCGGCACTGACGACCCGCGGGATGGGGTGCGACGAGATGCGAACCATCGGCGGCTGGATTCTGGCGGCGTTGAAGGCGCCCGACGACGAGAAACTCCTGGGGGGTATTCGCCAGGAGGTCGCGCGGTTGTGCCGGCAGTTTCCCATTCCGGGAACTCCATGACAACATCGCAGTAGCCGAACAAGGAGAATCCTCGTGATTGTCGTTAATACGGAGTACCTGCCCGGCATGTCGATCGTCGAGGTCAAGGGACTTGTCCAGGGTAGTACGGTTCGGGCCAAACACATGGGCCGAGACATCGCCGCCGGGATTAAGAACCTCTTCGGGGGCGAACTCAAGGGCTATACCGAATTGCTGGTCGAGTCGCGCCGCGAGGCGGTTCGCCGGATGATCGCTCAAGCAACCGACCTGGGCGCCAACGCCGTCTTGAACGTCCGCTTCGCCACCAGCTCAATCACCGCCGGCGCCGCCGAACTGTACGCCTACGGCACGGCCGTCGTCGTTGTCGAACAGGCATGAAGCAAAGGCGAGGAGACTGTCGTGTCAGAAACTGCTTCCGTTTTGGTCGGCGCCGGTGTTCCCGTGATCCTGCTTCTGATCGTATACTTGATCGGAAGAGCGGCCGAGTCGTCGCACCTCGCGCGGCTCGACAATGATGAACGCGAACTGGCCGATATTGTGATGTCCGACCTGAAGCGGCTGCCCGACAACTGGCGGGCAACCGATCTGCATTTAGTGACCGGCGTGGCCGTGATCGCCACCGATTACTTCAAAGTCTTTGCCGCCTCATTGCGTAATATTGTCGGCGGCCGCGTGTGGAGCTTCGAGACGCTGGTCAGCCGGGCGCGCCGCGAAGCGATTGTCCGCATGCTCCGCGAAGCCCGGGACGCCGGGGCCAACGCCGTCTGGACGGTGCGCATCGAAACGGCCACGATCCAGGGGAAGAGGCAGGGTAAGTCGGGCGGGGTCGAGGTGATGGCCTACGGCACGGCGATGAAGGTGACCGGCGGGTGAATGAAGAGCAAGTGACCGGCTGGTCGTGGCTTTCCAAACGAATCAACTCAATATCTCGCAACGGGTATTCCGCCGATGACACAGAGCAAGATCCTGATCGCCGACGACAACCCCACCAACGTGGAGTTGCTCGATGCCTATCTCACCGACGTCGATTGCCAGATCGAGATCGCCTGCGACGGTCGCGACACGCTGGACAAGGTGGCCCAATTCCAGCCCGACTTGATCTTGCTGGACATCATGATGCCCAAGCTCAGCGGCTTCGAGGTGTGCAAGACGCTCAAGGACGACCCGGCCACGCGCCCGATCATGATCCTGATGGTTACCGCGCTGAACGAGCCGGGCGATATCGATCGGGCCGTCTCGGCCGGCTGCGACGATTTCCTCAGCAAGCCGGTCAACAAGCTTGAGTTGCTCAAACGGGTCGACAACATGCTCCGGTTTCGCCACGTCAGCGACGAGTTGGAGCGGTTGCGCCGCTATGTCGACAGCATTGAGGCCGAGGCCGGCCCGCGAAACGCGAATTCCGCGTCCGACTGATACCCCACGGTACGATGGGCTTCCGAGCCCGTCGATCCAGGCGCTCCGACGGCCTCGGAGGGCCCTCGTACCGACGAAAATTCGCCTCCGGCACTTGCCAGCGGCGGTCCGGGTGCCAATGATTACCAGGATATGGCAGCATCGTAACCGGAGCTGGTGTTCCTCGTTTCACCGAAACACGCCCGCCCACGCTGTGTCCCCCAGGAGGACCTTCCCATGTTTCGACGAACGACCCAATTGGCCGGCGTCACGGCCTCGATCTGTTTGGTTGCCATCGGCAGCGGCTTCTCCGCCGAACTGGAGGTCGGCACCGCGGCCCCCGATTGGTCGGGGATCGTCGGAACCGACGACAAGGAACATGCTCTGGCCGACTACCAAGACGCCAAGGCCGTCGTGCTGGTCTTTACCTGTAATCATTGCCCGGTTGCCAAGGCGTATGAGGACCGGCTGATTGCCCTGCAGGCCGACTACCAGGACAAGGGGGTCCAAGTGATCGCCGTCAACTGCAACAAAGGGGCCGGCGACCGTCTGGAGCCGATGAAGCAACGGGCGACCGAGAAGGGGTTCAATTTCCCCTACCTGTACGACGCCACGCAACAGACGGGCCACGACTATGGTGCCCGAGTCACACCCCACCCCTACCTTCTCGACGGCGACCGCAAGATCGTCTACATTGGGGCCATCGACGACAACATGAACGCCGAGAAAGCGACCGAACACTACCTCCGCGACGCACTGGATGCCCTGCTGGCGGGCAAGGATGTGCCCGAGATTCAAAAGAAGGCCTTCGGCTGCGGCATCAAGTATGAGAAAAAGTAGTCGTTCTTTGCGTTTTGCCAGGCGGGTACTCGCTTGGGTCGTTCTCGCGCCCATGCTGCTCGGTGGATGCGGGCGCTTGCCGGAGACGGAAGACGCGCCACCGGTGTCCACACCGGCCATGAATCTCGACGAGCCACTTCCGCGTATCGATCGGGCCGGTTTGCAGCAGTTCATCGAGAAGCATCGCGGCAAGGTCGTCCTGCTGGACTTCTGGGCCACCTGGTGTGATCCCTGTATGGACTTGTTCCCGCATCACGTCGACCTGCATCGGCGATTTGCCGATCGTGGGCTGGTCGTCGTCGCCGTGAGCCTCGATCTGGACGACGGCGAACCGGCGGCGCGCCGTTTTCTGAAGCGGGAAGAGGCAGCTTTCGCCAACTTTCGCTGCAGCTACGAGATCGGGCCGGAACCGTTCGAGCAATTCGAGATCGCCGGCGGCGCGATCCCCCACGTTCGGCTGTACGATCGGACGGGCCGGTTACGCCACGCCTTCGGAGCCGAACCGGCCCCGCAACCACCCGCCCCCGAGCTGATCGAGCAGGCGGTCGTCGCCTTGCTCGACGGGCTGTGAGACCTGGTTTCCACGCAGAGCATGGAAATCGGGCTGCTTCCACCCCCCCCGGAAGAACTGTACCCCCCGGGTCTCAATCCTCACAAAGGTGCGGTGACCGTCGCGTAAGACTTGGCCAGCTTGCCTAACCTCCGTTGACTGGGGTATGTTGTGGGTAGATAGATCTGCCCCGCAACGGGTGCCTCCATATCCACAAACCAGGGAGAGGCGGGCTCGAACCCCGCCGAATTCGAATCATGTCCGTTGAAGTCGTCCGACCGATTCACCGGCCTGTCGTGCGGCTGGTCCTTGCGTGCGTCCTGGCGATGGGAACGATTCTGCTGAGCCTTGCCGATACGGCGCGGGCGGAGGACAAACCGTCTCCGGCCGATCAGCGTATCGCCCGGCTCATTGAGCAATTGGGCGATGCCGACTATTTCGTCCGCCAGCGCGCCCAGGACGATTTGGCCAAGATCGGGTTCGATGCGTTCGATGCATTGACCGAAGCCAAGAACCACGAAGATTTCGAGATCGCCGTTCGGGCCCGCTACCTGATCCGGCTGATCCGTGTCGAGTGGACGCAAAAGGATGATCCGGCGGACGTGAAAACGTGTCTGGAGAAATACGAATTCGAGGACCCCGAGACACGAAGAACCAAGATGGAGTACCTGGCCGAGATGAAGGACGGCCAGGGCGTGCCCGCGCTGTGCCGGCTGTT
>JABMRP010000774.1 GCA_013202535.1 Planctomycetota bacterium | reverse complement strand
CCGAGAAAAACCAGCGAGTGGACGGTTCAAAAAGGGGTCAGGTACCGTTCCCGCAGGGTTCTTCGCACAACGGTACCTGACCCCTTTTTGAACCCGAGAGAGTAACGAAAGGTTAGGCCATGAACCCGCTCACCAATGCAGTGCTCGGTGTTTTGTTCATCGGCGTGGGCGCGGGTGCCACGATCCTGATGTATTACTTGCGAGGTTCCACGGTTCGTCCTGAATCACGGGCGGAAGCTCCGCCGACGACCCCGGATGTCGCGGGCGAGGAGGAGGCAGAGTACCTGGCCGCGTGGAGCAGGCCGGCGGACGACGTAGAACGGCAGATGGCCGATATTCACAAGATGGCCAAGACCGGCCACTCGATCATCGAACCGATGAGGACGAGGAAGAAGACCGTCTCGTGGGACGATCTCTTGTTCAAAGGAGCCCAACTCGCAAGAGTGCCGTTGAATGAAGGGGAGCCGGTTCGCACCGAGACCGTCATTGGACCAGCCGCCCGGCATCCGCTGGTGATCGACGCGCCGATCTACGTGAGCCACATGTCGTTTGGAGCCCTGTCGCGGGAAATCAAGATCGCGTTGGCCACCGGAAGCGCGGCGGTGGGGACGGCGATCTGTTCGGGTGAAGGCGGGATTCTGGAGGACGAATTTCAAGCGGCGCACAAGTACATCTTCGAATATGTACCCAACCAGTACAGCATGACCGACGAGAACCTTGCCCGCGTCGACGCCATCGAGATCAAGATCGGCCAATCGGCCAAACCGGGCATGGGCGGTCATCTGCCGGGGGTGAAAGTGACCCGCGACATTGCCCGGGTACGGGGTCGCAACGAAGGGGTCGACATCATCAGTGCGGCCCGATTCGAGGACATTCGCACTCGGGAGGATCTGAAGCGTAAGGTCGATTGGCTTCGCCAGCGGTCCGATGGAAAGCCCATCGGGGTCAAGATCGCCGCCGGGAACATCGAAGCCGACCTGGAGTGCGCTCTCTTTGCCGGGCCGGACTTCATCACGTTGGACGGTAGGGCGGGCGCCACGGGCGCGGCTCCGAAGGTCGTCAAAGACGCTACCTCGATCCCGACAATCTTTGCCCTTGCTCGGGCGCGTAAGTTTCTGACCGAACAGAACGCCGAGAACGTATCCTTGGTAATCACCGGCGGTTTGAGGGTCTCGTCCGACTTCGCCAAGGCGTTGGCCCTGGGTGCCGACGCCGTCGCTCTGGCGACCACGGCCTTGATGGCCGCCGGTTGCCAACAGTATCGAATCTGTAACACCGGGCGTTGTCCGGTGGGAATCACCTCGCAGGATCCCCAACTGCGGCAGCGACTGAAGATCGAAGCGTCGGCAAAGCGTTTGGAAAACTTCCTTCGCGTATCCATCGAGGAGTTGAAAACCTTCGCGCGGCTCACGGCCAACGACGACGTTCACAAGCTATCGGTTTCCGATATCTGCACCACGAACTCGGAAATCTCCAATCATACGGGAATCGAGCACGTGTAGGACGTGCGTCTCGATGGCGTCGACGCGGCGTGATCTACTCCGCCTCGGTCTCGGGCGACGGGAGATGGCGAACTCGCATCTCCTTCCAGCGGATGAAGGAATCGCCGCGGTGCATTTGCAGCGAGATGTTCCCCAGCCGGCGACCGCCCATCTCGTGGCTCTCGGCCACGATCACGCCGTCGACACGCACCGCGCAATGTTCTTCGTTCAGCAAGACCTGCATCAGGACCCAGTCGCCCTGTTGGTGCGGCAGCACTTTGGCCCGCACGCGGCCGTAGATACTGCCCGTCGGGTCGTTGCTGTCGGGGACGTCTTCGATCTGCACTTCAAAGCCGCGGCCTTTGCCCGTCTGCCAGCCGAAGAAGATCCCGCCGTTGGCCAGATGCGACGTCTGAATGTACGTCTGGAACTCGCAGTTTCGGAACGGTTCGTCGGAGATCAGGTAGCCGTGGCCGTTCTCCGACACCAGCGCCCCCTCGTCGTCGATCTTCCAGGTGGCCGAACATTTCTCGGAAACGGTCCAGCCGTCGAGGCTCTTGCCGTCGAGCATCGGTTTCCACTGGTCGCGCACCTGATCGGGCAGCCGCTTGACGCGCACGTTGCGGAAATGGACCGGCTTGCCGCAGTCCTGAAAGCCGAGGTAGCCCAAACGCGGCTTCCGGCACAGCAGTTCATGTTCGGAGCAGTCCAGATCCTGGACCAATTGGCCGTTGAGTTTCACTTTCAAGCGGGGCCAATTCATGGCGATTTCCAGTTCGTCGTATTCCTTGTCGGCGTAGTGACGGGCCGCCATCACCAGGGGCGCCGCGGCGCCGGAGATTGCGCCGGTCGAATAGCGCCCGAGTTGGCCGAATCCGCCGATCTGCAGCTCGTAGCCGACCTCCGACACGCGGCCGTGCAGCGGGGCGTGGAAGAAGACGCCGGTCTCGGCGCCGTAGAACGTCTTGTACTCCAACCGCAGGATGAAGTTCTCGAAGACCTCTTCACTTCGCAGCCAGGTCGGCCAGTTGCCCGATCCGTTGCAGACGATCATGCCGTCTCGGACCTCGAAGCCCGCCTTGCCTTCTTTGACCCAACCGCTAAGGTCTTTTCCGTTGCACAGCGGCTCGAAACCTTCTTCGTCGGCCGCGGTCCGCTTCGCGTCCGCTTGTCCCCGGGCCGGCGCAACGGTGAAAGCGAAAGCCGGCAGGACCGCCAGCAGGGCGATGAAAACGCCTGGAAACGTGGCCGTCGATCTTGTCATGGGAATTGCTCTTGGGGATGGGAATGAACGGATGGCAGCTTTTCTAATCGGGAAAATCCGCGGAAATGGCCCGGATAGTTGACACAACGGACATAATTTGATATTATATCAAATTATGGAGAGCATCGCAACTACCGTCGCTACCGACGAAGCACTGCCCGCCAGGCGGGGCCTGCGCAGGGACGTAGCCGAGAGATTGATCGTGGCCATCTTCCAGGGGGCGCACCGGGAGGGTGACCGCCTGGTCGTCCAGAAGCTGGCCGAAGGGCTCGGCGTCAGCCCCACTCCCGTTCGAGAGGCCCTGGTTCAATTGGCCGGTATCGGATTGGTCAAGCTGTTGCCGCACCGCGGGGCGGTCTGTCGTCAATTCGGTCCGCGGCAACTCCGGGAGATGTACCAAATTCGCTGCGTCTTGGAGGCCGAAGCAACACGCAATGCGTGCGGCCGCCTGCCGGAACAGGCCTTGCGAGAGTTGCGCCGTGAGATGATCCGGCTCGGCGACACGGTGGAAACGGATCCCCAGTGGTTCGACCGTGCAATGGCGGCCGACGTCGAACTGCACGAATTGATCACCCGGCACTGTGAGAACGACCGGCTGGCCGACGAGATCGGCCGCTACGACGACCTGATGCAGGCCATCCGCCGGGTGGCCGACAACTTCTGCAACGTACAACTCCGCGCCCTCAACGAGCACATCGAGATCATCGATGCGTTGCTTAGCAAAGATCGCGAGGCGGCTGCTCTGCGGATGAGCGAGCATATCGACAGCACCGCGTCCGGCGTGGAGAAGGTGATATTTGGCGAGGCAGAGTGTCCACAACGCAAACAGCTTTGACGAAGACGCTATATGTAGCGTTCCGTGCGCAGTTACTTCGCAACGGTTCTGAAGACCCGTGAACGGTTGGATGGTTCCTTGTTCCAAGGGAGGTCGCGGCTATGATACGACTCGCAACGTACCTGGTTCTTTCGCTGGCGGCGGTTCTTCTCCTGGGGGCCCAGTCGGCTTGGGCAGCCCTGACGTACGAACAGGAGGTTATGGCCGACAACCCCTGGACGTATTACCGATTCAACGAAACGAGCGGAACGACCGCTGCCGACACCGCCTCGGGCATCGCAGCTCGGGCCGGCACGTACACGGGGGGCGTCGGAATGACCGCGACGAGCCCCTTCGGCGGCGCGCTGGGCGCGGCAAAGAACTTCAACGGCAGCAGTGCGTACGTCGACGTGCCGAACCTGGGAGGACCCAGCAACACGCAGTTCTCGATCGAGACGTGGATCAAGCCGAGCGGCTATCCGGGTGGGCTTCACGCGCTGTACGCCAAGGATGGCTGGTCCAGCGGGGGCCTGCACGCGAACTTCACGGGTTCGAGCCTGGAAATGGCGGTAAACGGGAACACGTCACCATGGCCGACGCAGAATCTCGGCACCGCGCTGCCGGCTGGCAGTTGGGGGCACCTCGTGGTGACGTACGACCTGCCGGCCAGCGAGGTAAAGTTCTACGCCAACGGGCAACTCGTCGGGACGAAAGCGACAAGCGGATCGACCGGCGTCGTGTTCGGCCCGGCCGCCCTTGCCTCGTGGGACACCACTGGCTCCGGGACCACAACCCGCTTCTTGGGGGCCGACCTCGACGAGTTCGCCATCTACCAGAACACGGTGCTTGGCGCTGATCGCGTGGCCGCCCACTACAACGCGGCCATCGATCCCGGCCAACTTCAGTTGGTCGAGACGGGCGGGCCGTTTTCGGCCGGCAACATGGCTGCGGCGAGTTCCGGAGCCACCGCCTTCACCAAGAACGAAGCGGCAGCGGGCATGACGGGCAGGCTCAACAACGGTACCTTCGGCAACTCCAGCAGTTGGTTCGGCACGGCCGATCAGAGCTTTGCGGGCATCGTCTTCGGCGCACAGGAAACGATCGATCACATCGCTTTCGGCCGCTCGAACACGGCCGATTTCGGCGACCGGTCGCTGGGCAACTACACGATCCAATACACCACCGCGGCTAGCCCTGGCGCCTCCACTCCGGACAGCGACTGGGTCACGTTGGGCACCCTCGCGTACGACAACAGTTCGCCGGCGAGCCCCGGGCTACGGCACCTGTATAGCTTCCCCGCGGTTGATGCTACCGGCGTGCGGATCCTCACCGACCACAACGAGTTCCTGCAGCCCCCGCCGCACTACATCGCCATTGACGAGATCGAGGCATACAACGGCCACCCGCTGACGTTGATCGAGACGGGCGGCACGTTCGGTACCGACCCGGTACATCCCAACCTGGCGCTGCGGCCGGGTGCCACGCCGTTTGCACCAGATTCCTTTGGATCGCCCCACTCCATCGCTGGTCTTAACGACGGCGCTTACGGCAACGACAACAGTTGGATCGGTACGGATCCGGACAACACGTTCGCCGGCATCGCTCTGGGCGGGATGTTCCTCGTGGACCGCGTGGCCTGGGGGCGCGACAATGGCGGCGAGGCGACGGTGTTCAACGACCGCACGGACGGCACGTACACGCTCCAGTTCACCCAGGTGGCCAACCCGGACGAGACCACGCTGGATGACGACTGGACCACCATCGGCAGCCTCTTTTACACCGACTTCTACCAGGATTATTCGCGGCACCTGTACGAGTTCGACACGGTCGGTGCAACGGGTTTCCGCCTCGTGCTGGACGCCACGCGCCAGGACCGCCAGATCGCTATCGATGAATTCGAAATCTACCAGGCGGTGCCCGAGCCGTCGGCGTTCGCCATTTGGGCCATCGCGCTGGCGGGGCTGGCATGGTACGGCCGGCGACGGAGGAAGTAATTTTGGATGTTCGATTACGGATTTACGCTAAAGCAAGGAGGGTCCGCGCGCAAGCGGAACGTAACCATGCGAGCCAATCCAGAACCCAACATCCAAGATCCGAAATCGGGTTTCACGCTCGTCGAACTCCTGGTGGTGATCGCCATCATTGGAATTTTGATCGCGCTGCTGCTGCCTGCCGTTCAAGCGGCTCGGGAAGCAGCCCGACGATCTCAGTGCTCCAACAACCTGAAACAACTCAGCTTGGCACTGCACAACTACCACGACAGTTTCAAATCCTTCCCTCCGGGCTGGTGTTCCAAACGGAACGCGGGCGGGGGCAAACTTACCGACTACGCGTTCTGGGGCTGGGGAGCCCTGATCCTTCCTTACAT
>JABMRP010000080.1 GCA_013202535.1 Planctomycetota bacterium | reverse complement strand
GTCCCTAGTCCCTAGTCCCTAGTCCCTAGTCCCTGTTTCCCATCATGCAAACCGTCAATGTTGCCGCGCGGCTGACGCAAATGGCCCAAGACCGGCCCGACGCGCTGGCCATTGTCGAGCCGGCGGGCCGTGACGGCCAGGGGAAGCGGCAATACCGGCGGATCACCTTCGCCCAACTCGATCGCCGCAGCGATCGGGTGGCGGCCGGGTTGACGAAAATGGGGGTCACCCCCGGCACCCGGCTGGCCCTGTTGGTGCCCCAGGGAATCGACATGATCCTCCTCGTCTTCGGCCTGATGAAAGCCGGGGCGGTGGTCATCCTGATCGACCCGGGCATGGGCCGAAAGAATCTGATCCAGTGCCTCGCCGATGCCCAGCCCGACGGGTTCGTGGCCATCTCGAAGGCCCAGGCGATTCGCTCGGTCTTACGGCGCCGATTTCCCCGAGCCCGGCTCAACGTGACCGTCGGACGACGCTGGTTCTGGGGAGGCACGACGCTACGAAAACTTCTGAAAAAGCCCTGGCCGGGCAGCCAAATGGCGCCGACCGCCGCGGACGACCCGGCGGCGATCATCTTCACCACCGGCAGCACCGGACCGCCCAAGGGCGTGCTGTACCGACACGGCAACTTCACGGGTCAGGTCGACCAGATTCAAGAGCGGTTCGGCATCGAGCCGGGGGAGATCGATCTGCCCTGCTTTCCCATGTTCGGGTTGTTCAACTGCGCGATGGGCGTGACGGCGGTGATTCCCGACATGGACCCGACCCGGCCGGCGGAGGTCGATCCGGTCAAGATCATCGAGGCGGTCAACGATTGGCGGATCACGCAGACGTTTGGCTCGCCCGCCGTCTGGAATCGCGTGAGCCAGTATTGCCGGGAGAAAGGACTGCGGCTGGAGACGGTCCGCCGCGTGCTCTCGGCCGGGGCGCCGGTGCCGGCCGACGTGGTCCAGCGCGTCAAGGCGTGTATTCATCCCGACGGCGACATCTTCACGCCCTACGGGGCAACCGAGGCGCTGCCCGTGGCCGAGATTTCCGGTGGCGAGGTGATCGAGGACACGGCCGAGTGGACGAGCCAAGGGGCCGGCGTGTGTGTCGGACGGAAGTTCTCGGGCATCGAGTGGAAGGTCGTGCGGATCGTCGACGGTCCGATCGCCACGATCGGCGAGGCCGAGAAACTGTCACAAGGCCGAATCGGCGAGCTGATCGTTCGCGGGGCGGTGGTCACTCGGGAATATATCACGCGGACCGAGTGGAATGCATTGGCGAAGATTGCCGACGGCGACGACGTCTGGCATCGGATGGGCGACACGGGCTATCTCGACCCGCAGGAGCGGTTTTGGTTTTGCGGCCGCGTGGCCCATCGGGTGCTAACGGCTCGGGGGCCGATGTACACGGTCCCCTGCGAGGCGATTTTCAACCAACATGCCGACGTGTATCGCAGTGCGCTGGTCGGCGTCGGGCCGGTCGGCGAGCAGCGGCCGGTGATCGTTTTGGAGCCGATGCCGGGCCGGATGCCTCGCACGGCGGCGGAGAAAGAGAAGTTTTTGGCCGAGGTCCGCCAATTGGGACAGGGCAACAAGCGGACGGCCCGAATCGATGACTTCCTGTTCCACCCGGCTTTTCCGGTCGATATACGGCATAACTCGAAGATATTTCGGGAGAAACTGGCGGTGTGGGCCGCGGAGCGCTAAACGAGTTGAATTGCGGGACAGTGGCTGGGGTCAATCACAGCCCCCCGATCCGCGTCGATGAGACGGAACATGCCGTGCGGTAACGAGTTACGGCTATATTGGGATGCGGAGCATGGGAGCATTGTGTTACGACCCGAAGCATTGTAACGACAATCGAAGAGGCGGCTTTGCAACTCCCGCCTTGCAACCGGCCCGCCGACTGAATACGCTGGCTATAGGGAGCGGTTTTCCTGGCTCGCGCCGGTCGCGGGCGGTAACCAGTCAGAGATAGTGTCGGCTCCGCCCTGACGGACATCATCGACACGCAGGCGAGGTGCGGCATGGCGTCGGAACAGTGGTTCTGTCAAATCGAGGGCAAGCAGTACGGTCCGTTTTCCGGCGAGCAGCTCAAGACGCTGGTCAGCCAGGGTAAGCTTTTGCCCACGCATCTGCTGCGCCAGGGACCCCAGGGCCAGTGGGTTCAGGCAACGCGAGCCAAAGGGCTGTTTCCCGAGGCACCAACCACCACCCCGCAATCCAAGCCGAGCGGACTGCTGGTCGCCAAGCCGCTGGACGATCCGCCGGCGGCGGCCGCGCAGCCGGTTCCCATGCAGCCTCAGTCGCCGGTCGTTCCTCAGCCGGGGGCCGTGCTCGATGCAATCCCGGTGGTCGAAGCGGTACCGCAGGTCGTCGAAGTGGCCGAGGTACACGCTAGCGTAGCGCCGGCACAAGCGGTGCCGGGTGTTCCGACGATCGACACGGGCGAACCGGCCAATCCGTTCGCCAT
>JABMRP010000773.1 GCA_013202535.1 Planctomycetota bacterium | reverse complement strand
TGCCGGCCGCAAAGTGCCCAGCCGGTGCGGCGGAAAAAGTGCGGAATTCGGGTGCGCAGCAGACCGACCAAAGCGCCGGTCGAGGCCATGTGCTCCTCGGCGGCGGTCAACAGCCGGCGGCCGTGCCCCTGGCCGCGAAACAGGGGCAGCGTCCCCAAACGGTCCAAGCCCGCCACCGGAAGCGCGACGGGCCCGAACTGCATCACGCGGCGAGTCACCTGCGCATGGGCGATGATCTGTGAGTCACGCTTGATAAGCAACCGGTCGTGCGGTTGATGGTGAGGGTCATCCAGCGACGCCCGGAACTCGCCCGGTGAAGGGCCCTGGAAAATGGCGGTCAAGAGCTGCTGGATGCTCGGATGGTCCGCGGCGACGGCCGGGACCACGATCGTCCTTGGTTTGCGAGGGCGGCCGCAGGGGGCGCCCCTTTCACGCGTCGACCGCGTTGCGGCCGACGGAAGAACGCCTGCAGTCATTGGCCCGAATCCTTTCGTCGAGCTTTGAACGATCCGTCACGCGTCCCCGGTCTGCAAGCCGTTCCACGGAGGCGAGTCACTGGCACCGGCGCGAATGCCGGCACCATGAGACCACGTGATCCTCGGCGCCGATCCTGTCGCCGGCGCCGCTTCCAACACTTCGCTACGGGTTATCAAACCCGATTCTTGCACATTTGGGAAGAAGGGAGAGCAGAAATTTCCGTAAAGTTTTTTCCGGGAAGAGACAGAACGCATACTCACGCCCCGAGAGCACGGCTTCCGCTTGGAGTGATCGCTCAGTTTCGCGACGCTCGCCGAGGAGCCGCTCGCGCAACGGCGCGACGCACGGCTCGAGCGCCTCGTTGATCCGGCGGATCTCCCGATACCGCGCTGGCGCTTCTTCGGGCGCCGGCGCCGCTTGGATCCAGCGGGCCTTCGCGGCGATCAACTCGGCCACCTCGCTGCTGGTCCCTTCGGCCGCGTTGCACGTCCCGTTGATAAAGCACTCCGGATGGTATGTCAAGCGCCGCAAGCCGTGCTCGATTGAGCGGAGGTCTTGCGCCGTGGTCCGTGCCCGGGGCACCGGGAGGTGCAAAGTCGCCGATAACACGAGAAAATCAGGCGGCTTCAGCCCGAAAAACCGCCAACCCAGCGCGTCGGTCAACCGATCGTATTTCGCCCCGCCGATACCGTGCAGGAACAGATCGCCCAGCACGAGCCGGGCCCAAAGCGTGGTGACGAGCGCCCGACATCGGATTCGCACCCCCTCCCGGCCCAACTCCATTAACCGTTCGACGGCACGGTTCGCATCCCCGTCCGGCGCAAGCGGCAGGGCGATTTCGAGGGCATGCCGGTCGGAAAGCACGATCTGGTGGCGGTCGTGCCTGGCAAACAGCCGCCGTCGTCGTGGATCGTCGGCCGCCCAAATCCAAAACGGCGCTTCCAACCACCCGCCTGCCTGGGCAAGATTCGGCACCGGATGGGCCCGGCTGCGGATGCGATTCACGCGGCGGTATTCGTCGACGACCTCGTTATAGATCGTCCGCAGCCGGGGGAGCTGGGCCAGCAAATGGGCCACGAACCAGGCGTGAGGCCGCGATTGGCAAACCCAACTTTGAGGGATCTCCAACGTGCTCAATCCCCAACGACCTTCGAGTTGGTGACGTGCCTGCGCCAGGCTCGCACCCAAATTGCCGGTTTGGCGCATCCGCTCGACGGCCATCGGCCAAAACCGGCGAACCAAGGGATCGGCGACCAGCCCGGCAATCTGCTCCGCCGCCCGGCTCCCGAATCCGGTAAACACCTCCCGGTCGAGGACCGGTCGCTCTTCATACGGCACAAGGGGCGCGGCCTTGTCCAGTGGGATTTCTGCCACGTGCGGCTCGCGAACCGACCCGCCGGGCACACGGACATTAGGCGTCCTGGACACGTCGCTGTCGATGAGCAGACTGATCGCCACGGCCCCGTGCTCGCGGGCCAGCGTCCCCAACGCAAAGTTCTTGAACCACACGCCAGGGTGGAAAAGCTGGGGCTGATGACCGGCCAAGAAGATGGGCACGGACGAGTCGATCGGTCGGGAATCGACGTCGCGATACTGGGAAGTCCACCGCCGGGCGTCGGCAACCAATTGCCGGCGGGACTCTCGGGCCACGTCCGACAGGCACCGACCCTGCAAATCGTAGCAATACTCCCGGCGGCGATCCAGATTGGCTTGGACCAGCCCGGCCACCTGCTCGAACGGGGGGTCGATCAGGGCCACACCGTCCTCTTCCGGCGCGCGGAGCCGCCGGCGCTCGAGATGCGTTGGGCCGGTCGTCATGCGGTGCTCTTTCCGCAGGCTGGCCCCGCGGACACCGTCTGCCCGAGCGCCAAGGCCCGCCTCAGAACACCCCGGTAGACGGCCAGACGCGTGTTGACGTTATCCAGCGACCCCCCGAACGACCTGGATTCGTCCAGGTAGATTAAGGGGACCGGCAACTCAACGATCTTCAAACCCAGCTCCACCGCCCGAACCCACAATTCCAAAGGCATGGCATAGCCGGTCTCGGTCAGCTCCATTTCGGCGAGCGCCGAGACACGGTAGGCCTTGAACCCGCAAAAAGCGTCGGTCAGGTTGAGTCCCAACGTGCGGTTGAGCTCGTCGGTGATCAGCCGGTTCACTCGGCGGCGATCCTCGGGGGGGTTGCTGGCGCC
>JABMRP010000772.1 GCA_013202535.1 Planctomycetota bacterium | reverse complement strand
CAGCGGACGGTACAAACCAGCGGACGGTACAAACCAGCGGACGGTACAAACCAGCGGACGGTACAAACCAGCGGACGGTACAAACCAGCGGACGGTACAAACCAGCGGACGGTACAAACCAGCGGACGGCACACGGAGTGTGCCTGCTACAACCAGGAGCTTCCTTTGATAACGAAGATTACCGGCCGGTTGATCGAGGTTCGCAACGACGTGGCAACGGTCGGCATCGGTGCCTTCGAGCACGAGGTGTTTATTCCCGAGTTTACGCGGCGCAAGTTGCAGGCCGACGTGGGCAAAGACATCAGTCTGCACACGATCGAGTATCTCGAGGGCAACCCGATGCAGGGCCGGCTCACGCCGCGGCTGATCGGCTTCTACGATAAGGTCGAGCGGGAGTTCTTCGAGCTGTTCTGTTCGGTCGACGGAGTAGGGGTGAAAAAGGCGCTTCGGGCGATGGTGCGTCCGGTCAAGGAGGTGGCCACGGCCATCGAGGAGAAGGACGCCAAAGCGCTGGCCGCTTTGCCCGGCGTCGGACCGGCGACGTCCGAACGGATCATCGCCAAGCTGCGCCGCAAGGTGCCGAAATTCGCTCTGATGGTCACCCGCGAGGAAGCCGGCGGAGCCGACGTGCAGCCGGACATGGTCTCCGAAGCGTTCGAGCTGCTCCGCGGCTTGGGCCACAACGAGAGCGACGCCCGGCGACTGTTGGACGCGGCCCTTGGCGCGAAGAAGAAATACCGCGACGTCCAGGCTCTGCTGCACGCCATCTACGAGCAAAGCAGCAAGGAATAGTCGTGTCCGGGCCGGCCGATTGACCGTCTCCTTGGCAACGCCGGCCGAAACTCCAATCGTTGAACTCGAACGCCCCGTCGTCGCCGGGCGGCCAAGACGTTGAAATCCGTGGCCATTTGGATTGCCCATAAGCCCACTCAGTAGATGCGCTCGATGGCAGGTTCGTGGTGAAAAAGCTGTGTCAAGAACCTCTTGGCGGCACGGCTTTACGGGCTCTTGATTTTGACATGGCGATCTCGGACACCCTGGACAGAAGTTACGTGCTAGAAAGGGATTGCGGCGTTTGCGCCGGGAAAGGAAGGTGTTTTGACACACCCCCGGGATCATTCGATCGGAGCGGCTATCCATCCTGATGGCCTCACGGTCCATGGAGTTGCTATAGGTGGAATCGGGAGGTATGGGGTAGGTTGTTGCATCATGAAGATGCGACAGGGTCAATGTAGAAGCCGCGATCGGCTGGCCGAACGTGTTTCGGAGTTGGAAAGGCAACTGGTCGCGGCGCTGGTGATAATCGAGGAGTTGGAGAAGCAGTTGGCTTCTGCCCGGAAGGATTCGTCGACCTCCTCGAAGCCGCCTTCCAGCGACATCGTCAAGCCGCCTCGGCCTACGCTGCCGTCCACCCCAGTCGATTAAAACCCAATCGCGACAAATCTAAACACTACCAGACGACTTCAGTACCTTAACGATCCAGACCCGCCAGGCGACCTTCTATTTCGCGCTGAACCAAAACATTGGCGGCCGTTCATGATGGAGAAAACCTTTTTGTGAGCAAGCATCCCATCGACTTTCCAGTGCATCCGCTCCGCTCGCAAGCGCGAGTGTTATTGCTGAGCGTGTTCGGCCCGTACGCTCAGGACGATCAGTACGGCAGCCGCCTGCTCAACCCGATGGAGCTATATCACAATCAGGTGACGCGGGTGCAACATGCCTTCTCGTTTCGCTCCTTCAACCGATCCTGGGGACTCATGCTCATCCAGGTGAACCTGAAGGCCCCTTGCACGCTCTTGGACTTTCCCTCGGAGGAAAGGTTCATCGAGGAGATCAAGACCCGACAATACGACGTGATTGGGATCAGCTCCATCATTCCCAATCTTTTCAAGGTGCGGAGGATGTGTCGGCTGGCCCGCAAGCATCAGCCCGAGGCGATCATCGTTGTCGGCGGGCATATCGCCAATTCTCCCGATGTGAAGAAGTGGGTCAATGCCGACCACGTTGTCAAAGGGGAAGGCGTTCGATGGATGCGCAGGTTTCTTGGCGAAGACGAAAATCAGCCGATCCGACACCCGCAAACCATCTCGAACATTGCCCCCCGCATCATGGGTGTGCCTCTTTGCAACCACCCCGGCATTCATGATGCAACGGTGATTCCGTCCGTGGGATGTCCCATGGGCTGCAACTTCTGCTCCACTTCAGTCATGTTCGGCGGCAAGGGAAAGTGCATCGAGTTCTATCGTACCGGGGAAGAGGTTTTTGACATCATGTGCGCGTTGGAGTCGGACTTGCACGTCAAGAGCTTCTTCATCATGGACGAAAACTTCCTGCTGAACCAGAAGCGGGCTCTCCACCTGCTGAACTTGATGGAAGAGCACGGCAAGGCGTGGAGCCTGAAAGTCTTCAGTTCCGTCAACGTCCTGCGGCGCTACACGATGGAACAACTGGTCGCTTTGGGAGTCGACTGGGTGTGGCTCGGCCTGGAGGGAAAGGATTCCCAGTACGGCAAGCTGGCGGGCACCGATACGATGGAATTGGTCCGCTCGCTGCAATCGCACGGAATCCACGTGCTCGGTTCGAGCATCATCGGCATCGAGGAGCACTCGCCGGAGAACATAGACGAAGTTATCGAGCATGCCGTCCGACACAACACGGACCTCCATCAGTTCATGCTCTACACGCCCATCCCCGGCACTCCCCTGTACGCCGAGCAGGAGGCGCAAGGCACGCTGCTTGGAGTTGCCGACTTCCATCCGGCGGATATCCACGGACAGTTGAAGTTCAATTTCCGCCACGCCCACATCAAGGACGGCAGGGAGGGTGAGTTTCTCCTGCGAGCCTTCCACCGCGATTTCGCGGTCAATGGCCCGAGCATTGTTCGAATCATTCGCACGTTGCTCCAGGGTTGGAAACGTTATAAGAACCACCCGAACGCACGCATTCGCGCCCGCTTTGCGCACCAAGCTGTCAACCTGCCGGTCAAATACGCGGGTGCACTCTGGGCCGCACGACGTCGATTCCGACATGATCCCCATTGCGAACAGCTCATCTCCCACATTCTCGACGAACTATCTTCCGAGTTCGGTTGGAAAACTCGCTTGGCCGCACCGATTGTCGGCCGCTACCTCTACCATACGCTTTGCCGCGAGGAACGACGATTGCAGAACGGTTGCACGTACGAACCGCCCATGTTCTTCGAAACGAATTCCGCCGACGGGCCGGAAGCTGCCACGCGGGTCGCGGGCATCACCCCAACGAGCACGATGAATGAACCAGATTCGAAACAGTCCGGCGAAACCCAACGGTTAGACCGCCCCCAAGGCCGAAGGCAAACTCCGGGGTCGCCCGCAGAAAACTCTCGCCCGCGTCTTCCGCTGAAGTCGGCTACTCGTGACGCATGATAAATCCCATAAATCGACCGAATTCTCGGATTGTAGCCTCCCGACGCCGTCTCGACTTCCCTCGGGCTTTTCTGCTATATTGGCCCGTGCAGTCAACACCCGTTCACCTCTCCCTTGAGCAAGACGCCACGATGAGCCGCGAACCGATCGTGCAATCGACGACGAGTCCGGTCGACGAGGAAGATCGGGCGCTGCGCCCACAGCGCATGGAGGAGATGATCGGGCAGCGCGAGGTGTACGCGCGGCTGGAAATCGCCATCGATGCCGCCTCGAAGCGGAGCGAACCGCTGGGCCACATCCTCTTCGACGGCCCCCCCGGATTGGGGAAAACGACGTTCGCCATGTGCATTCCCCGCAATATGGGCGTGCCGATCCAAATCGCCAGCGGGGCGACGCTCAAAGCGCCCAAGGACATGCTGCCCTATCTGACCAACGCGCAAGCCGGGTCGGTGCTGTTTATCGACGAAATCCACCGTATGCCCAAAACGGTCGAGGAGTTTCTCTACCCGGCCATGGAAGACTTTCGCGTCGATCTGACCCTGGGCGAGGGCGTCAACGCGCGGACCATCAACATGCGGCTGAAGCCGTTCACGCTGATCGGGGCCACGACCCGCACGGGCATCATTTCCGCCCCCTTGCGCGACCGCTTCCAGATGCGAGAGCATTTGGATTTTTACACGGTCGACGAACTGGCCCAAATCGTGGTCCGCAACGCGGGCAAGCTGCAAGTGGAGATCGACGCGGAGGCGGCCCCGGAGGTTGCCGGACGCAGCCGAAGTACGCCCCGGATTGCCAACAACCGGCTCCGTTGGATTCGCGATTACGCCATCAGCCGAGCCGACGGACGCATCACCCTGCCGGTTGCTCGCGATGCCCTGGCGATGCAGGAAATCGACAAATTGGGCCTGGACCGGCAGGATCGCAAGTACCTGGAGACCATCGCCCGAGTGTTCGACGGAGGCCCGGTCGGCGTCGAGGCGGTCGCCCACACGATGAACATTCCCCCCGATACACTGGTGGACGAGGTGGAGCCCTTTCTATTGCGGGCGGAACTGGTGATTCGTACCCCCCGAGGGAGGAAACTGACACCCGCAGGATTGGAGCATATCGGCCTGCACCGTTCGGACCTCAATTCGGGGGAGACACAAAGCCGGCTCTTCGGCTAGTTTTGCATCTTCTCAAAAAAACCGCAAAACCTCTGGCCGTGGAGGGTTGAATAATCCTCCAGAATGGCTATCATAGCAAGGATATTGCGCCGATCGTGCGCAATCCGCGGGAAAAGGTTTTCCAACAGAACGTGTCCTCGGGCCTACGGCTCTTTCGCCTCGCCAACCTCATCGAGCAGGCCTCCGGAGACACACTGACGCGTCGGCGCAATGGCGCCTGTATTGCCGAAAGGAGTTGTGCAAATGCTCGACCTAGCACCGCGATGGGAATTGGATTTAGAACGCGGTCCCGATTGGCTGTTCATCAAGGTCCGCAATTTGGCGGACCATTCGATGGATGCCCCACTGTTGGCCGAACAGCTCTGGTCGCATCTCCAGCAGCATTCCGTTCATCGTCTGTTGCTGGAGTTGGAGGGGCTGACGCTGCTCAATAGCGGCCTGATCGGCCAGCTTGTCATGTTGCACCGGCGCATCGACGCTTGTGGCGGCATGATGCGAATCTGTGGGCTATCGGCCTACAACATGGATGTGTTGCACCGCTGCCGCCTTGCCGAGCGACTCCATCCGTATCAGGATCGCCAGGAAGCGGTGCTGGGGTTTCTCAGCCGCAAGCCCCGTTAAGACCAGGCAACTTCCAGTTCGTTGTGAATTTCGTCGACGCCGTCGAGCCGGCGGACGACTTCTTGCGCCATCTGCTTCTGATAGTACGAAGCGACGACGCCCCGCAGAGTCACGTGGCCGTTGTCGGTCTCGAAGCGGAGATCTCGAGAACCAATATGCGGGTTGCGGTGCAGAGCGGACGTGACTTGGTCGTCCAGCCCGATGTCAATCTGGCTCATTAAGTGCGTCTCGGAAAACATGGGGGATAGAGGGGGGAGGTGACCCAGATGGGGGTCCGTACCCTCTTATCGGCAAACCAGACAAGACGCATGGAACGTAAGTGCTCTGCCGGCCAAGGAATTAAGATGAATCGGTCGGTGTGTACCGGTTTTGCGACGTATCCGCTGGGCACGTCGTACTACCCACCCAGCCAGGTAGGCATTTCGTCGGCCGCCGGAAGATTGACGGTCCACGCCCGATGGATGTTGTCCATGGCAAGGATCTCGGTCAGTGCTTCGGCGGGCGGCCTGGCATCGAGGACCAAAACACCCACGGCCTCGCCGCCGGGTTCTTGGGATGCCCGCCCCACGGTCATCTGGGCAATGTTCACCCGGTGCCGGCCGAAGACACTGCCCACTCTGCCGATAATGCCCGGGACGTCGCGGTGCGAGAAGAGCCAGAGAATGCCGTCCAGGGGACTTTCCAGTCGGCACTGGCCCTTTTGGACCAGACGGGGCATGTTGCCGAACAGGGTGCCGGAGGCAAACGCGGTCCGTGCTTTGCTGACAACTTCCGCGCTGATGAGCGAAATGAAATCGCCCGTCTCGCTGGAACGCTCCTCGATCAACTCGATCCCCCGGTCCTTCAGTAGCACCGCGGCATTGATGATGTTGACCTCGGTGTCCAACGCGTGTTCCAACAGACCGGCGGCAAAAGCGGAGGAGAGCAACCGCGTGTCCTTGTTGGCCACTTCTCCCTGATAGCAGAGCCGGCAGGTATTGGCCGGCGCCTGATCCACTTGTCCCAGGAGGAGGCCCAACCGATAGGCCACGTTGAGATAGCCACGGAGGCTTTTCAGCGTTTTCGGATCCAGCGGTGAAATGTTGACCGACTGCCGAACGGCGCCGCTGGTGAAGAAGTCGATGAGCAATTCGGCCGCCTCGACGGCCACGTTGGTCTGGGCTTCTCGCGTACTGGCGCCCAGATGGGGCGTACACAACACGTTGGGCATCCCGAACAAGGGGCTATCGGTACAGGGCTCCGAAGCGTAGACGTCCAGGGCCACGCCGCCCAGATGACCGCTGGCGAGTCCCTCGGCCAACGCGGCCTCGTTGTAGATTCCCCCACGCGCGCAGTTGATCAGCCGTACGCCCGGTCGCATCGTTTGAATCTCAGCGGCACCGATGAGGTCACGTGTTTCGTCGGTCAACGGCGAATGGACCGTGAGATAGTCGACGTGGGGCAGCAAGTCGCGAGCCGACGCGTACGTCTCGATTTCCAGCTCCTTGGCGCGTTGGCTGGAGAGGAACGGATCGTAGCCGATCACCGTCATGTCCATGGCCTGGGCGCGGACGGCCACCGCCTTGCCGATCCGCCCCAGCCCGATAATCCCCAGCGTCTTTCCGGCCAACTGCGTACCCATGTACTTCTTGCGGTCCCAGCGGCCTTCCACGAGGCTCTGATAGGCGGGAGCGACGTTACGCGACAGGGCCAGCATCAGCGCCATGGTGTGCTCGGCGGTCGACACCGTATTGCCGCCGGGCGTGTTCATCACCACAATTCCCTGCCGGGTGGCCGCTTCTTTGTCGATGTTGTCGGTTCCGACACCGGCCCGGGCGATTGCCTTGAGCCGCCGGTTTCCCTCCAGGATGTCGCCGGTCAGTTTCACGCCGCTACGACAGATCGCGCCGTCGAACTCCCGCAGTACCTCGCGGAGTTCCTCCCCCTTCAGCCCGGTCTTCACTTCGTATTCGATGTTTCCGGCCGATCCGAGTAGATCGAGGCCGTCTTGCGATAGATTGTCGAGAACGATGACGCGAGGCATGGCTCCACCCGCTCTATTGGCTGCTCGTGGTATTGAGGTTATTCCCGAATCAAACAGCGTATTTTACCGTGGCCGGTCCCACTTGGCGATGGGGGGCCCGCTTGACAACAGGGGCCCACTTGACGACCGGGTCGCGATGGGTGACGAGAGACAGCGGAAGGACCGGAGAAGGCCGATTCCGGCGATCTACCTAATCGGGGGGACACCGCGAACCACGACTCGCGTCCCCTCCGGCCCGCTGATGAACTGCCGATTGGGCTGGAGGCCCGCCTCCAGGGCAGCGATTTGAGTGCGCACGGCCGGCTGGTTCTGGTTGTATTGGAGCGAATCGCGGTAGTTGGCCAGCGCCCGCCGATCCTCGCCGCGTGCTTGGCAT
>JABMRP010000771.1 GCA_013202535.1 Planctomycetota bacterium | reverse complement strand
CTTGCCGGCATTGAAAGAGGAAGTCAGATGAGATACAGCGTAAGGACGTTTACGGTTCTTCTGGTACTTGTCACACCGGCGCTGGCCCAGAGCCAACCACCCCGCCCGAGCGGACTTCGGCTTGTGGTGGAGGCGGAAGAGGATATTTACGATTGCGAACCGCTGGCCAATGGCGCTGGCCCGCTTTGGTGCAGCGGCTCGACGTGTCTTGTGCGGGTTGGCGATGTGCTCTTCGCCAGCGGCGTGGAGAAAGTGGCGGACGCCAAGCCGCTGAACAACTGCCGTTGGACGCTCTTCCGGCGGGGCGCGCTCGGTTGGGAGCGACTGCGTGCCGGAACGGGCCGCACGCGGGAGCCTTCGCCCATCGCGGGCTTCGCCGACGGCCGGTTGTTTCTATCGGCCAATCCCACGCTGGCGACCGATCCCCAGAAGTACAGCGGCCCGGCGAGACCGGAGGTGCTTCAGTTTTCGGTTTCCGATGCCAAGGCGGCGTCCAAGGTGCTGTTGCCAACATGGGACGGCGCGCCGTCGTTCACCGAGCACAGCTACCGCAGTTTCGCCGCCGATGCGGTCCACGGCGAGCTGATCCTCTTGCAGAACATCGGCTATACCCATGCCGAGTGGACGTTTCTCGACCGTGACGGCCGCTGGAGCGCCCAAGGGAAACTGGTTTGGCCTTGGGGCGCCGAGTACGACAAGCCGCAGCCGATCCGCGTCTGCTACCCCAACGTCGCGCTGGTGGACCGGGCGGCTTACGTCTGCGGCGTCAGCGACGTCGTCGAGCCGTATCGCCGGTGGCAAGAATTCAAGGAGAAGCTGACCGGCCGCAAGTGGGACTACGACTTCCGCCGTTTGTTCTTCACTTGGAGCGACGACGTCAGGACGGGCGAGTTTCACGAGTGGATCGAGATTGCCAGCCGCGACAAGACATGTGGATGGATCTCGCCGGGCGACCTCTGGGTGGCGCCGGACGGCGCCGTTCATCTCGTCTGGACCGAACGGGCCATCGACGAGCGACTTCGTGACGAGTTCTTCCCCGACGCCAAGCAGTCCCACGCCTTGAACTACGCCGTCGTACGGGCCGGGAAAGTGGTTTCGCGACGGTCGCTGCTCCTTTCCGAAGAAGGGCAATCCAGCGAAATCCCCGGACGCGGCCGTTTCCACGTTACGCCGGACGGACGGCTCTTCGTCTTCTGCTACGTTAGCGGCACCGATGCGCAAGGCATACGGCTTTCAGAGAACCGGCTTATGGAACTGGCCGACGACGGCGGCGCCGGCGCTTGGGTCAACGTGCCGATGAAGCACCCGATGAGCGACTACTTCACGGCCACGGTGCGTGGAGGCTCACCCCCCTCACGGTTCCTCGAACTCCTGGGCCATCGGGCCGATCAGCCCGGGACGATCAGCTATGCTCGAATACGGCTCGGTGACGAGCCATAGCGATACCCGATGGGTCGCATAGCAGCCCGCCGCAAAACACAAGTCAGCGCCAAGGGCGCTCGAATCGCTCGGCCTGCTGCCCGCAGAGCACCGAGAGCTGAAGGCCGCTGCCGTTGGTCGTGGAGAAGATGCGTCCGTTGGATACCTGCGAGCCGACGCACAGCAACACGTCGACCGCCGGACCCGAGCTAATCAGCCGGTTCTGCCGCGACGTGTCGTAGACGTCCATGTTCGGTCCCAAGAGGAATCCGCCCGCCATGGTGAACCGCGTGCAGCGGTAGCCGTGTGTCAATTCGCGGAGTTTCGCTCCGGTGTCTTTGCTCAGTTGATAGCCGTTGCGGTATTGGGCATGCGTGAACAGGAAATCGTCGGCGACGGTGATCACATGGATGGCCCGGTGGATCGGGTCGGATTGCCAGACGAGCGATCCGTCGCGGGCGTCCAGGCACCAGACTCGATTGATGTTGCCCTCGACCGGGTTGTAGCCGCCCAGGTAGAGGCGGCCGTCCTTGCCCGAGACGGTACATCCGGCATGCACGGCGTGCCGAGTGGTCTTCCATAAGACCTTGCCGGTCTTCGGCTCGATGGCGGCGGTGACCCCGGACGGCTGTTTGGCGCCGAAATAGCAGGAGTAATACAGCGTGCCGTCCATCAGGCACATGCCGGCGTCGTCGCCGCCCGCGCCGTGTTGGGAGAAGTCGAGCGACCAGACCTCCTTGCCCGTGTTCAGGTCCCACGCCTTGACCAGCGGCTTTTGATCTTCCGGGAAGCCGAATGTGCTTTGGTGCTCGAACAACCAGGTTCGCGGCGTGTATTTGCCCGAGCTGAATGGGTAGAAGACCAGCCCGTCGTGTACCTGCGGCGGCGTCTGCCGGTTCCAGCTTGGCGAGCCGGTAAAGGGCGTTTCCCAGATCACGCGGCCCGTGGCGGCGTCGAGGCATCGCAGGCGACTTTGCTTCAAGCCGGCTTGCGGCAGCAGCAGTTTTCCTTGGAAGTAGATCGGCGTGGTAAATGACACATGCACGCCGGGAAAGAATCTCCGCCACAAGAGCCGGCCCGTCTCCTGTTCGACGGCCAGGATTTGCCCTTCGGCCGTATGGGTGTACATGCG
>JABMRP010000770.1 GCA_013202535.1 Planctomycetota bacterium | reverse complement strand
GTCAACATCCCCATGCGCGCGCCGTGGCGGTTGTGAAATCGTTGTTCCTGATGTTTAGCCCAGGCACTTGTGCCCGGCGTATGATTCCGTGTTGACACATAACGCCGGGCACAAGTGCCTGGGCTAAACGGATTTCTTGTCCTCCTCGTCAACCGGCTTGCCGGAGATGGCGATGAGAATCTGGCTGCCCACGGGCGGACATCCGGGGACGAAAATGCCGAGGCCCTTGCAGTTCGCCGTGCAATTGCCCAGGCGGAGCGTTCCCTCGGGCAGATCCGTATGGCCGGAGCCGATGGCGATGTCGATCGTCTCTTGGGAGGGAAAGTAATCGAAGAGACGATCCTTGTAACGCTTTAGGAACAACAGCAACGTCGACTGGCACGCGCTACACGAACGGTTGTCCAGAACCGTGATGTTGGGAAACTCGATCGTCAGGTTTTCCGGCGGTGGCGCAAGTGGCGAGATCCACTCGTGCCAGTGGTCGGGGGTCACCGTCATCCGGGCCAGATCGACCACGCCGTAACCGCGATCCGCGCCCATGCGCAGATGGGGGATCGCTTGGGCGTCGGTACCCATCAACCGGCAGGCCACGGCATCGGCGGCAAAGGCATCGGTGCCGGCGACCACGACGTCCATCGGTTTGGGCCGGCCCGCGCTAGGGCCAAGGCCCTCCATGCCCACGGTGCCGTCGATCACGGCCAGACTCGGGCGCAGCACGGACGACATGTCGGCAATCGCCACGTCGATCGGTTTCTCGTCGATTCCTTCGACCGGCGGCAGCATGTGTAGCTTCACCTTGCTCCGCCGCCAGAGACATCCTTTCATGTTCTTCACCGCCAGCGTCACCCTGGTGTGCATGTGCATCTTCATCACCGGAAGCGAGACGAGGAAGTCGAACTCCAGTGCCTCCGGGCAGACCTTGAGCCGGCGGATCGCGCGACCCTCGGGCACGGCGACCTCGACGAAACGGCGCCGATCCATGTCGATCAGCGGGCAATCGCGCTGCCGGGCGACCGACGCGATCCCGCCGGTCTCGAAGGCTTCCCGCACGTCGACGCCCACGATCGGACTTTCGCCAATGGCCACCTCGGCTCCCGCTTCGCGAAACACGTCGATCGTCGCGGCAACGACGTCCGGGTGGGTCGTCACCCCGGAACCGGGCGTCGCGACCCGGCCCGCATTGGGCTTCAGCAGCACGCGCTTTCCATGCACCCCGGCCAGATCGATCGGCCGCAACGCCTCGATCGTGTTGGCATAGGCCCCACCCCCATGGGCAACATGCACCGACCGGCGGGCTTCGGGTTGGTTGGGTGGTAATTGGGGCATGGTCGCGTTTAGCCCAGGCACTTGTGCCCGGCGTTTGCGGAGAAGATGCCCCACGACCAGCGCCGGGCACAAGTGCCTGGGCTAAACGGCTCCTACTGTTGCAGTTCCTCTTGCAATTCCTGCTGGACCGGCGCCTGGTTAATCGCCCGATTCGGCCCGTTATTGAAATCGTTGATCCGAAGCTGCTGGTTGCGGAACTGCCCTTGCTGAATCTGTTGGAATTGGTTCATGTTCTGCTGCATGTTCCCCTGGTTCATCACGGGAGCGGGCATCTCTTGCTGACGCTCGCGCAACTCCTCGCTTTGCTGCTCGCCGTTACGCTCCACGACGATCCGTTCCGCGCCGACGTTGGCCTCCATCGCCCAGCCAAGTTGCTGCGCGCGGGAGAACTGGCGGTTGTTACGCATCAGGTCGAAGTACTCTTCGCTAAACAGCTCGACGACCCGTTTCTTCCGATCGCCCGCTTCCTGGCCGTCGACCCATTGTCCGTCGCGCAGATAAAACACCTGCCGCCCGATCTGGCCGATGTTTTCGTTGGCCACGACACGTCCGCGGCGGTCGCGATAGGTGTTGCCCGCCTTGCCGGCCACTTTGCGGTTTTGCAGATCGAAGTCGTTGCGTGCCTGGTTGACGGCCCATTGACCGGCTTGCTGCATGTTGGCCCGTTCCATCTGCGCCCGGGCAAACCCTATGGCCGCTTCGTCGGTCATCTCCCTGCCGGCAAGCGCGATGAACGTGGTGTACTCCGTCACAATGCCGAACTTCTTGCTCAACTTGACCACCTCCTCGATCAGTTCCGCATTTTCGCCGTGCAGGCGTATCTCTTGCAGCAGATACCCGATCTTGCGGGCGGCCCAAAGCGGGGCGACGAAGTCGTTGTCCGTGCCGTTGGGTTTGCCGGGCAGTTCGGCCGTCGCGCTATACTCGACCGGCTCGCCGGCCAGTGTGCCCGAGACGGTGAACGTATGCCGCCCGCCTTCCCGATAGCGCCCGGCGATCATCACCTCGCTGCCCTTGAACAACGCCGGCAGTTTCTCCGGGTAGACCGAATGCGGCCGCAACTCACCAAAGGCCACCTCGACGCCGGTAAGCACGGGATGCGACAGCCGATCGTACAGGCCGGCCACCTTGGCGTCGATCTCTTCGTCCGGGTCCACGTACTCGCTGCTGCCGTCGGTCATCTCGGCCAGCTTGTCCAATAGATGCGCGTTGACGTCGTGACCCAAGCCCATCACGAAGATCCGCGAACCCGACGTGTTGGCCTTTTCCACCTCCTCGACGATCTTCTCGGGCACCAACTCCCCGGCCGTCGGCGTCCCATCGGTCAGAAAGATCGTAATCCGCGGGCGGTCCTTTGCCGGTTTGCCGGGCAGCGCCTCGGCCAGCGCGCCGCTGATGTTGGTGCGCCCCCGGGCCACCACGTTTTCGATAAACTCGCGGGCGGAGTCCAGGGTCGATTCGCTCTTGGCCACCACGCCGCGGTGAAACGCCTCGACCTCGGTACCAAACGTGATGATGTTGAACCGATCGCCCGGGTTGAGTTGTTCGAGGCAATACTCGATCGCCGCCCGGGCTTGCTCGATCTTCTCGCCGCGCATCGATCCGCTCGTGTCGAGCACGAACATCACGTCCTTCTCGATCGCCTTCTCCGCCTCGGCGCCGCCGGTGGGATTGCCGATGAGCATGAAGTAGCCGTCGGTGTCGTCCGCGTCGCGGTAGGCCAACACGCGCAGCCCGAGATCGTCCTGGTCGGCGACCCAGCAGAGGCGGAAATCGTCGGCTTCCGACCAGTTGTCGGCCTTGGCGCGAACCGTTGCTTCATGTAGGCCGTCCCGCTCGACGGTGGCGGCGTGGCTGGGACTGAAGACGGCTCGAAGCGGAAGCTTGTCCTGGAGTGTTACCGTCACCGAGAAACGCTTCACCGGCGTCTTGGTGACCGTCGTTGCCGGCATGGGCGACGTCAACTCGCAAATGCCGTCGCGGTGCTTCACGGCGTTGCGATAGGCGTACCGCACCGTCACCTTGCCGTCGAGCCATCCTTCGGGTAGTTGATCGGTGACCAGTGCCGGCTGGCCGCCGTAAGCCAGGATGCTTACGTTGCCGGTCGCCTTGGCTAGCGCCTCGTAGACGGTTCGCGCCTTCTCGACGGAGAGCATTTGCATATCGCCCGACCAGTTGAACACCGGCTCGAATGCCGTGCGGTCCAACACGTCGGTTCCCACCGGCAGGGGAATCACGCAGAGCACGTGTTTGGCCGCCTTGGCGCTGCCCTGCAACGATTCCTCGACCTCCGTCGACACGCGATCCTTGGCCACCGTGATGTTGATCGTGCTGTACCGAACAGCAAAGATCGGACCTTCGGCCGACTCGTCGACGACAAACTTCTCGCCGTCCAGCTTGCCGGCGAAGAACATCGCCCCGGCTTGCGCACTATCCGCGGGCAACAGCCACGCGACGGCGACCGCCAAGATCAGTGAAACTCGGAAAAAGAAACCGTTCATGACTTGATCCTCCACTTGGATTGGATTGAGCTATCGGTCTTGTTTCGTTGGACAACGCCGCTTGCGTTTCTTCCCCACCGGCCTTGTGCCGGTGGTTTATTGGTTTGGGTACTACCACCGCCCATTCGGTTCCCCCGTGTTTCGTCCCGACGTCTCCGCCGCCCTTGGCGGCGGAGACGTCGGGACGGGGGCCGGTTTGGGGCAGCCCGATTAGTTGTCAAACCAATTAACCACCGGCACAAGGCCGGTGGGGAAGAAGTGTGCCACCCCACACCCCTCCTACTCCGCCTTAATCAAAATATTCCTTCCATCAAGATGCAACAAAATCTCGCCCGACATCGATACCGTCCCCTGGCGATTCTCGGCCACCAATCGGTCGACCAGTTGCATGAACTCGGGTGAACCGACGGCCACCGTCCGATCGGGCTCGACTCCGCGGCTGCTATTGATCGCCGCGCCGTCGACCCAGCGGTTGCCCTGCTGGAAGAACGCCCGATCGTTGATCTGCTGAACCCGGCTTACCTGCACCCGGTTCATGTTCTGATCGACGTACAAGTTGCGACGGTTTTGGAAAGTTTGGCCTTGCTGGAAGTTGTCGTTGAATATCTGGTTCACTCCGCCCATGCCGACGCGGTCGCCGACCGCCCGGGTGGCAAAGTTGCGGTTCGCCTCGCGGAGGATCTCGTTTCGTGCCGTCAGATCCGAGCCCTCACGGGCGAGAAAGGCCGTGTACTCGGTCAGGATGCCGTATTCGACCGACAGCCGCACGATCTCGTCGACCAGTTCCTTCATTTCCGGATCGTTGGCCGCCGCCGCGCTGACGACCGACGACGAGCCGCCCGAGTCGGCGCCCGCTTGGCGAATCTCGTCGATCAGCAGGGCGATCTTGCGACTGGCCCAGAGCCGGGGCACGAAGTTGTTCTTCGTCGTCGCGCTATCGAGCTTGAACTCGAACTTGAACGTCTTCGGCTTGCCGTGGAATCGGCCCTTGAGGCGGAATCGCAACGGCTTCTCGCCCTGGTAACGGCCCAGCAGCACGAGCTTGTCGCCCTCGAACAGGTCCGGCAGCGCCGAGGGGAGCATATCGAACGTGCGCCGCGTGGTCTCTTTGCCGTCGGAGTCCAGCACGATCAAATCGGGCTCCGAAAGCACGGGCCCGAACAGCCGCCGGTACACTTGCGACACCTTCGCCTCGATCTCCTCGTTGGGCAAGACGAACGTGCTGACCGCGCGGCTCTTTCGGGCCAGATGGCTCAACAGCGGCGCGTTCACGTCGTAACCGACGCCGAAGGTGAAGATCCGCCGGTCGTGCCGATTGGCCTTGACGGCGGCCGTGCGAATACCCGTTTCGCTCCGCACGCCGATGGTGGGCAGCCCGTCGGTCAGGAAGAGCACGATGGGCAGCACGCCCTCGATCGGCTCGGGGCGCAAGGCCTCGACCAGCGCGTCGTGGATATTGGTGCCTCCGCCGGAGGAAAGCCGCCGGATGTAATGCCGCGCGGCCTCGATGTTCTTCTTGTTCTTCACCACCGGCGCCGCGGCAAAGCTGGCGATCGAATCGGAATAGTCGATAATGTTGAACGCCTCGCCGTCGTACAGCCCCTGGACAACTTGCAGGGCCGCCGCCTTGGCTTGTTCGATCTTCTCGCCGGCCATCGAACCGCTACGGTCGATCACCACGGTGATCTCCCGTTTCACCGCCGGACGCCCGTCCTCGGTCTGGGGTGATTTGGCCGGAAGCCCGGCGAGCAATAGGAAATGGCCGCCGTCGGTCGTCGCGTCGGGATAGGCAAACAGCGACGCGCTGACGCCCTGGTCGCTGTCCTGCAAGTACGAAAGCTGGAACGGCCCCGGCTCGGTCATCGCCTCTTGGCCCGCGTGGACCGAGGCGACGTTTTTCCCGGCGCGCTCGAACTTCACTTCATGGCTGGGCGAATAGACCGTCGAGATCGGCCGCTTCGACTTGATCCGCACCGAGATCTCCCAGGGCACGTTGTAGTCGATCGACTCGGTTCGCGGCAGCAGGTAATCGATGCGGTCGCCGTCGGCCGGCAGCAGATGCTCGTAGGTCAACCGGATTTTCTGCGTGCCGTTGGCCTCGACGGGAAAGACGCTCGAACG
>JABMRP010000769.1 GCA_013202535.1 Planctomycetota bacterium | reverse complement strand
TAGTGCGTTTGTGTGGGAAACCCCATGCGACGCTCGTTTCCGGGACGGGTAAACGCACCGCCGGCAGCCGACAGCGAAGAACTTGAATACTAACCTTACTAGTCGTTTTCGGGCGAGCCTAGGGCTTTTCCCGCGATCGGCGGTCAAGCGAGTCCGGAGCGTTGCGCTGGTGCAACCCGGCCGAGCTTGGGCGTAAATCCTTCTATTTGGAAAGGGTGTCTGGCATGACCCGAATTAACACGAACGTCAGTTCGCTCAACGCTCAGAAGAGTCTGGCTCGGTCCAACGACCAGTTGCAGCAAGCCTTGACCCGGTTGAGCACCGGTCTGCGAATCAACGTAGGTAAAGACGATCCGGCTGGTTTGATTGCCAGCGAAGTCCTCCGGGCCGATATCACGGCCAACGAACGGGCGATCACCAATAGTGAGCGGGCCAATCAGGTCATCGCCACGGCCGACGGTGCCCTGGGCCAGGTGAGTTCGCTGTTGAACGACATCCGCGGTCTGGTCACCGAGGCGGCGAACTCCGGTGCCATGAGCGCCGATCAGATCGCGGCCAATCAGTTGCAGGTCGACTCCTCGCTGGAAGCCATTAACCGCATCTCTCAGACGACCAGCTTCCAAGGCCGGCAGTTGCTCGACGGCAGCATGGCCTTTGTTACCGAAGGCGTCACGGCGACGAAGATCAGCAACCTGGAGGTCGATCAGGCCAACTTCGGCACGCTGACCCAGATCGACGTCAACGTGGAGGTCGCCGCCCAGGCCGAGCAGGCACAGCTCACGTATAAGGGTAGCCAGCTCACCGCCGCTACGGTGGTCCAGGTGGGTGGCTCCACCGGCTTCGAGGCGTTCTCCTTCGATGCCGGCAGTTCGGTCACGGAAATGCGAGACGCCATCAATCTGGTCTCCGACGCCTTGGGCATCGAGGCTTCGCTGGCCGATCGCGTGGCCGAGACGGCTACCGCGGGTCAGGCCAAAGTGCTCAACTCCGACGGCACCAGTGGCTTCACGGTCACCGCCGCCACCGCGGGCGAAGCGGCCGGCAATTTCACCGTCAACTACTCCCTGGCCAGCGGCGACCAAGTCGCCGACAACACGGCCACCTGGAACGCCGGTGACCCCAACGTCGTCAACGTTGCCGTCGCCGCCGATCAGTGGACCGATTATGCCTCCAGCGCCACGGACGTTAGCACCGGCACTTTCCAACTCGCCACCGTCGGGGCCGACGATACGCTGCAGGTGACCTCGCTGATTGCGGGCGATGTGTTCACCGGCCTGACGGTTACCGTCAACAGCGTAAACACCGGCAGCGGCTCTGATGTCGCCACGTACGACTACGCAACCAATACCATTACGCTCGACATGACCGCGGCGGTGCCGACCACCGCTGACATCGAAACTGCCATTAACGCGGATCTCGCCAGCCTATTCCTCGCCGACACACCGGGCGAGGACGACGACACCGTCCAAGCGGGTACTCTCGTGCTCGGTACGACGACCGGCGGCGACGATGGAGGCGTGGTCAGCGCCAACGGTACGATCACCAACGTCGCTGACAAGATCGACAACCTTACCGGGATCGCGGCCATCACGGCCACCGGCGGAGCCAGCCTGATCGAGATCACCACGGTCTCCGGCACGATCGGATCGGTCAACTCGACCGACGACGCCTCGGCCAGCGACGATCCCAACAACATGATCCAGCTTGCCGGCACCGACAAGGCGAAGAATCTCGACGTGACCTTCGCCGCCGCCGGAGCCAGCCAGTCGTTTTCCATCGACTACCAGCTCAACGAGCGGACCAACGGCTATTCGACCGCCTACCTGACCTCGACCCAGGACGACAAAGCCGCCGTGGTCAAGGTCGTTTATACGGCCGAGCAGGGGCAGCAGTGGGACGGTATCGACGTCAGCTATGTCTCCGACGCAAATGACACGAGCGTCGTTTGGGACAAGGAGAACAAGGCGCTGTCCGTCTACAATATAGCCGCTGCCACGGCCAACGACGTTCGCGACCAGATCAACAACGCCCTGGGCAGCACGTTCACGGCCACGGTGATCGGTACCGGCGGTCTCACGGCCACGGCCTTTACGACCGGCGATAGCGCGACCACGGCCGACGGCCGGATCTACGACTCGATGACCGTCAATCTGGCCACCGACGCCAACGGCGTGGTGACCACCACGGCGGCCGAAGCGGTCAATGCAGTCAACGCCTCGGCGGCGTTCACCGGCCTGGAGATCAGTGCCTCGCACTCCTTCTCCAGCGACGGACCCGGTGTCATGGAAACCGGCACCTTGTCGCTCGGTCAGCTTGGCGTCACGTCCACCAATGCCACGGCTGCGGGGACCACCTCGGCGATCAACGGCGAGAAGGCCCAGATCACGGTGACGGCTCTCACCGCCGGCTCGGCCTACGACAACGTCAAGGTCGTCTTCGTCGAGGATGCCACGGTGACCCAAGCCGCCGGTGAATACGCCACCTACGATGCTTCCAACAAGATTCTCACGTTCACCGCCAACCCGGCGAGCACGGCGGCCGAGGTCGTCAACAACTGGGCCAGCAATTCGCAGTCCACCGCCGCCGCGGCCTTGTTCTCCGCAGCCGTAGTCAACACGGGCAGCGGCATCGTGGATGCTCTGGACGTGGGCTACTTGAGTGGTGGCACCACCTACAGCGGCACGACGACCGGTGGTTTGGCGGCCGAGGGCAACTTCGACGCCAACGACGTCGTGGGCACCGGCGGCCTGGATATCAAGTCGAACGACTACGGAACGAGTAAGTTCGTGTCGGTCAAGGCGCTCAGCGGCACGTTTGTCACGGTCGACGCCGCCGATGTGGCCAAGGAACGCGACTACGGGGCGGATGCCAGCGTGCGAATCAACGGCATCGGAGCCATCGCCGACGGCCTGGATATCAAGCTCAACACCTCGGTGTTGGACCTGGGATTCCGGCTCGATTCCACGTTCGCCGCCGGTACGTCGACCAGCTTCTCGATTACCTCCGGTGGTGCCCAGTTCCAATTGGGACCCGACGTCGTGTCGACCCAACAGGCTCGAATTGCGATCCAGAGCATGAGCACGGCCGTGTTGGGTGGTGTCAACGGACGCCTTTACCAGTTGCGTTCCGGCCAGAGCTTCGATCTGACCACCGACACCACCAGCGCCGCCAAGGTAGTCGATCAGGCGATTACCAAGGTGACCGGTCTTCGGGGGCGGTTGGGTGCGTTCCAGAAAACGACCCTGGACGTCAATATCGCCACGCTCGCCGACACCTTGGAGAATCTGATCGCGGCGGAAAGTGCCATCCGCGACGCCGACTTCGCGGCCGAAAGTGCCGCCCTGACCAGGGCCCAGATTCTGGTCCAGTCGGGTGTTTCGGTGTTGTCGATCGCCAACCAGCACCCGCAAAACGTCCTCTCG
>JABMRP010000768.1 GCA_013202535.1 Planctomycetota bacterium | reverse complement strand
GTCGCACTCATCGGGGTCGGCGGAAACGTTGACAATCTGATTGAAGAACATCTGTCCTTTGATGCCCTTGAATCCCCAATACTCGTGCCGCTTGTTCAGACCATCGATTTTCGATTTGAACTCAGCAAGTGGGACTTGTCCTTCCAGGTATCCGTTCAATAGGGGCTTCAAAGTTTCGTCAATCATTCGCTCCCGCTCACCGTCCATTTCGGCTTGTACTTCCATCGGCTTGCGTCCGTCCGGACCCGATGGTGCGGCGATGTATTCTTTGAGCAATTCAACCGCTAAGCTCTTCTGCTCTGGTTCAAGCATCATAATGTCCTCCGTTTGGCCGGCCAGTGGACTCGTGAGCGTAGGGTAGCGGGCATGATGCGAAGGCAATGGAGGTGTGTCAGACGTTGTCGGGATCGGCCGCGGCCGGCTTGAGCCGTCCGACCAGGTCGTAGAGGTCCAGGAAATGTTGCTGGCAGGCGTTCCGGTCCGAGAGGTTCGCCAGCTTCCACTTGGCAATAAACTCTTCCGGCGTCATGCGTTTGGTGCCCCGGGGTGAGCGGTGGCCGTGTCAAGGCCGATTGTAGCGAAGTGTGGATCGGCAGGCAATTACGGCGCGGGAATCTGAGGCGAAAAGGGGGCGATGGGGGATTTGTAGAGCCGAGCGAGGAAAGGGCCTCACTGATTCCTCTTCTTACGGGACCGCGATGCGTCCTCACTCGCAATCGACGGGCTGGGAAGCCCATCGTACAAAGAGACAAACCCGCGCTACGGCCCCTCGACTTCGGGCAACTCCTGAATCTGCACCTCGCGCACGGCCAGTTCGCCGTTGGCAAACGACTCGCCGCCGGTCAGGTAGAGGCTGCCGGTGAGTACCAGGGGATTGCGGCTTTGGACGATCATGTGCCGGCCGCCGCAACCGGAGCAAGTTTTCGCTACTCGGCCGGAACTATCTCGTAATCGGCCGGAACCTGCTCGACGGTGCAACCCGTTTTTCTGAGGAAATCCACGATAAACTCAAGATATCCGCGCGACTTCGGGCTGACGCTGGTCCGCGCGTCGATCGAACCGCGGATGGTCCGCAGAACGCCGACGAGTTGGTCCCGGCTGGGCCGCGACTTGGTCTCGAAAAACTGCTGCCAGTTGCCCAAGATCATGCCGAGGATCAGATCCTCGACGGTGTCGGTGGTCAATCCCTGCTCTTGCATCTCTTCCTGGCGAGGAATTCCCTTTCTTCGCCCATGCAGGATCAGCCTCTCCAGTGCGGAAATCACGATCCGGTCGGTAAGTTGGCAATCGGTAACGACGTCGGCCTGACGGATCCCTATTTCGACCTGGAGCATGGGTTCCACCAGAGCCTCCGTCTTATACTTCTTGCCCGTGTAGGCTAAAGGTGCCGGTTGGCGGGCGAGTGCGGCCTGCTCGGACTTCTTCTTCCGCTTTTTCTTCTCCGCCTTTTTTTGTGCTTTCCGTTGGTCCTTGGCGCCCATCCTTTTTTCCTCCTATTGGCGATGTGTCGGATGGTCCGGAATCCGTCGGGCCGACCCAGAGGGCCGGTCCGGACACACGCCAATCTACCCGATATCGGCCGGCTTGTTGAGAGCAACCGCGACACGGTCGCCCAATCAATCCCACCCCAGTGACCGGGCGTATTGTCCCCGCCGGTCGTGGGGGTTATGATTGCGGTCGCGTTGCTGAGGCGATTTTTTGGGTAAGACACGACCCTCGATCCGGGAGGTGACACCGATGCAAGACCGAACCGTAACGCGCCGCCGTTTTCTTCGCCGCGTGGGCCTGGGTTCCGCGGGTCTGGCCGGTGTTTCCTTGGGAGGATCGCTCATCGGGCTCCCCGCGTCGGCTCTCGGGCAGACCGGCGACGATACGGCGCCGGGTGGGTTCACTCGGCTGACCGAGCACTTGTCGGTCTTCCACGGGCCGATCAACATCGGCGTGCTGCGTCATGCCGACAGAGCGCTGCTGATCGACTGTGGCGACGGGCGCGTGGCCGATGCCCTGAAGAAGACGGGCGTAACGGCCGTCGAGCGGATCCTCTTCACCCACCACCATCGCGATCAGGCATGTGGCGCCGGGAGGTTGATCGCCGCCGGTACGCAAATCGGCGTGCCGAACGCCGAGCGC
>JABMRP010000767.1 GCA_013202535.1 Planctomycetota bacterium | reverse complement strand
CGATGGACGAGATCCTCCGGGTGCTCGTCCCGCGGGGCGTGGCCTATGTCCGGCGGGGTGACGAGTGGACGAAGACGGTGAAGCCCCGGCCGGCGGAGATCGACGACTGGACCCATGTCCTTTACGACGCCGGTGGTAACGCGGTGAGCCGCGACCGAGTGGCCGGCCCTCCGCGTCGTCTCCAGTGGACCGCCGGCCCCAAGTGGACCAGGCACCACGAGTCGATGAGCAGTTTCCAGGCCATGGTATCGGCCGGGGGCCGCGTCTTCTATTTGCTCGACGAGGCGCCGCAAGTTTCGCTCTTTCTTCCGTCGGATTGGCAGTTGACCGCCCGCGATGCGTTCAACGGCAAGATCCTCTGGAAGAAGAAGTTCAAGAGTTGGGTCACGCAGTTGATGAACTATAAGAGCGGTCCGACGCAGTGTACACGCCATTTGGTGGCCGACGGCAACCGGGTGTTCGTCACGCCGGGGCTGGAGGAAGGGGTCCATGTGCTCGATGCGGCCACCGGCGAGACGCTTCGGGTGCTTGAAGAAACCGCCGCGACGGAGGAAATCCTCCTGCACGACGGCGTCTTGTATCTGATGACCAGCGACCAACCGAACACGTACCCCGAGACGACCCGGTTCGGCCGGAACGATTGGCGGGGGCAAGAGAAATGGCTCCGTGCGGTGAACCCGGACACGGGCGAGCACCTCTGGGATCGGCGGACGCCCGTGGCGACGATGTCCTTCGCGGTGACCGGCCGCGGCGTTGTTTTCCACGACGGGAAGCAAATCCGCTGCCTGGCCTTGAAAACGGGCGAGCCGTTGTGGCAGTCGGAGCCCGTGCTGTTGGACGAAGTGATTCCGACCAGCACCACGCCGACACTCGTCGCGTACAAGGACGTCGTGCTGTTTATCGGCGGGAAGGACCATGGAGATTACCGGGGCACAAGCGGGCATTACGTATCCCAGAACCTGCGGACCTTCTACGCCGTCTCGGCCGAAACGGGCAAGATCCTCTGGAGCTACAAGGTTCCAGCCACCGGTTTCGAGTGTCCCAAGGATATCCTCGTGCTGGACGATCTGGTATGGATCGGGGCCATTTTTCAGGGCCAGAATAGCGGTGCGTTCACCGGCCGCGACCTGCACACGGGCGAAGTGGTCCGCGAGTTCAAGCCTCCCTGGGATCTCTACTGGTTCCACCAACGTTGTTACCGGTCGAAGGCTACCGAGCGGTTCATCATGTCGTCTCGCACCGGCGTTGAGTTTATCAGTCCGACCGAAGGATGGACGTCGTACAACCATTGGGCACGGGGGGCGTGCCTCTACGGAATGATGCCGGCCAACGGTCTGCTGTATCAGCCGCCTCATCCGTGCGGATGCTACATGGAATCGCTGCTGCATGGGTTTAATGCATTGGCCCCGGCGAGCGCGACGCTTTCCTCTCCTTCTGCGAGAGGGGAGGCCGCGGATTCAAGCGTCCCTCACCGGGCGACTTCGTCGCCACCGGTGCCCGGAGGGAGAGGGGAGGAGTGGCCGACTTTTCGGCATGACGCGGCGCGAAGCGGAAGCTCCGGTGGCGCGGTCGCCGCGAAGCTGGAAACGGCCTGGAAAACGAAGGTGGGAGAATCGCTGACGGCGGTGACGGTCGCCCATGGGAAACTGTTCGTGGCCGACAAAGACCGGCACCTTCTCCACGCGCTGGACGCAGCCACCGGCAAGCCGGCTTGGGAGTTCATGACCGGAGGCCGAGTCGACTCTCCGCCAACCATCTTCGCCGGCCGGGTTCTGTTCGGCTGTCGCGACGGCTACGTCTATTGCCTCGATGCGTCCGACGGACAACTCGTCTGGCGGCGCCGCGTGGCACCCGATGACCGATGCCTGGTGGCCGACGAACAGATCGAGTCGGTCTGGCCGGTCCACGGCAGTGTGCTGGTCGTCGACGGCAAGGTTTACTGCGTCGCGGGTCGGTCGATGTTCCTCGACGGCGGCCTGCGGCTTCTGGTCCTCGATGCGATGACCGGCGAGAAGATCGCCGAGAACGTCATGGATGATGTCGATCCGACCACCGGCGAGAGTCTCCAGCTCAAGATGGAAGGCCAAAATATGCCGGCGTCGACGTCGGACATCCTTTCGTTCGACGGAACGCGGATCTACATGAAGTCGCAGGCATTGACGCTCGACGGTCGGCGGCCGGAGGTTCAGGCGACTCGTGACGCCCGAGACCAGACCGGCCCGGGTGCCCACCTGTTTGCGCCGGCCGGGTTCCTCGACGACACGGCCTTCCACCGCGTGCTGATGATCTACGGCAAGACCTTCATCGGAGGGGCCGGATCCAACCACACCGCCCCGAAGTTTGCACCGGCCGGCAAGATGCTGGTGTTCGACGAGTCGGGGGTTTACGCATTTTCGCGGATGCCCCATCTCCACCGCTGGGTACGCGGACTGGAGTTTCATATCTTCGCCGCCGATAAGCAGAATTCTCCCTCGGCCAGTACCGTCAAAACGCCGCCGGGGGGCAATCGCCCCGCGCGGCCGGGCTACAAGTCGCGGGAGCCCGAGCACATCCACGTCGCCGATGAGCACAAGGCGGACATGGCCCGGATCCGCGGATCGCTGACCTCGACGGCGGTCAATTATCGTTGGTCCAACCACGATCCGGCCATGTTCGGCCGCGCCATGGTCTTGGCCGACGAGACGCTCTTTGTCGCCGGTCCGCCCGCGATACGCAACGAGTCGACCGAGGAAGCGTTACAACTCTGGCAGGGCGACGAGGGTGGTATTCTCTGGGCCCTTTCCCGCGACAACGGGGCGAAGCTCGCCGAGTACAACCTGCCCGCCGCCCCGGTTTTCGACGGCATGGCCGCGGCGTACGGTAGACTGTACGTGGCGCTGACCGAAGGTAGTATTGTTTGCCTGGGGGCTTGTAAGTAACTTCCGTATAGTAGCCATCTCGCTCCGCGAGATGTAGCCTTTGAAACGATGCATCCCCAAGAAAGCTACATCTCGCTCCAGCGAGATGGCTGCTATACGCGCGGCCGATGATTCAAGAGTCCATATCAACACACCGGAGGGATTGAACCGT
>JABMRP010000766.1 GCA_013202535.1 Planctomycetota bacterium | reverse complement strand
GAATGAGGTTCTGCCCGTCGGGTTGCACTCGCGTCTCGTTGCGAGACACGGTCGCTTGACGAACGGCGGCTTCTGGGTGCGTGTGGAAGCCTTGGTAAATCCCCCACGCGGCTAGTTCGTCGCGAAACTGGCCCACGACACTGTTCGCCGCGAATGGGCCTCCGGCAACCGAAAGCAACGGTTCCCCCTCAGGAAGCGAATCGGGAGGGGCCTCGAACTGCTGACTCTCTGCGGAGAAGACTACTGCACGCCGAGTGTCGCGCTCCAACAGCTTGAACGGCTCTTTCGCCAGCCCCCGCTCGACTTTGGAGAAGTTCCCCAACGATTCGTTGGAAATGTGATACGCACTGGAATTGCCAAGTCGCTCAAGGGTCAACTCGTACGCGAGACTATTCATCGACTCGTGTTCGATCGGCCACATCTTCGTCCGGACACGAATCCTGTCCGCGCGGCCGTCCCAGAGCAGAGGCTCCATGCCTCCTTTCCTCTGAACATACCCTCCAAGCCCGCCGTTGGCCGCGTGGACCAACATCTCCAAGACACTCAGCAGGTTCGATTTCCCACTGCCGTTGGGGCCGATGACGAGGTTCAGGCCCGCGGGGCACCAGCGCTGGTGTTTCAGCGATCGATAACCTTCAACTTCGAGATCAAGGATTCGCATTGCACTCACCTCGTTTGCATTACGCGGGCAGCACGCTCCGCCGTTTGCGAGACATGCAACTCAGCATACCCCCCATTATCACGAAGTCGGCCATCTCCGCAAGCGGTGTTGACGCCGTTGTGCCCTGGCGGCATGTGCCAAAGTGTCGCCGTGGTCACTCGTCCGCCTCGCCGTCGTACTCGAATCGCACGGTGCGTGTATCCCGCTCCTTGCCGGTGGGTGTGACGAGCGGCCCGTACAGTTCGGGACGGCGGGCTTGGATCCAGCGGACGCCCGTGGCGCGGTCGCGGAGCGAGGCGTCGAGATCGGCGATGACCACCGCGTCGGCCGGCTGGCTGGTTTCGGCGAGGATGCGGCCGTAGGGGTCGAGGATCATGGCGTTGCCGGTACGCACTTCGTCGTCGTCGAGCCCAACGCCGTTGCTGAAGATCAGGAACATGCCGTTGTCGTGGGCGCGGCTGGGCAGCCAGCGCATCAGCCAACCGCGACCTTTGGGGCCGCGAAACTCCTGCTCGATCGCCGCGGGGTCGTCGTGACGATGGTGCCAGAGCGCCGGATCGATCGGCCCCATGGCCGCGGGGCTCCCCGATCGACAGCCGCCCGTCTGATGCGGTGCCAGCAGAATCTCCGCACCGGCCAGCGCGGTCGCCCGGGCGTTTTCGACCAGATTGTTGTCGTAGCAGGTCAACACGCCCATGCGCCAACCGTGCGGTGTGTCGAACACGGTGTACTCGGAGCCGGAGGCCAAATGCTCGCTGATGAAGCAGTGGATCTTGCGATGCCGCCGATGCCGGCCGTCGGGCATGGCCACCACGTAGGTATTGTAGAGCGTGCCGCCGTCGCGTTCCACGAGTCCGGCGCCGATGGTCATGCCGTGCGTGCGAGCCAACTCCAGCAGTGCGACGGTCGAAGGTCCCTCGGGCACCGGTTCGGCCAATTCCACGAGTTCCTCGCGCGACAGTTTCCGCAGGTGCCAATATCCGCTGATGCAGCACTCGGGAAAGACGATCAACTCGACCCGCCGTTCGGCGGCCTGCTCGACCATCGCGGCGATGGTGTTCAAGTTGGATGGTTTGTCGCCGGGAGCATGTTGGAACTGAACCGCGGCGGCACGCAGGGTTTTCACGGGCCGGATTCCTCCGCCCGTTGATAGACCGTGGCGATGGCCGCGACCACCAGCGGGCTCAGTTTACGCAGGCCGGCGTCGACGTCGTCGGCCGACAGGCCCTGCTCCTTGAGTTCGAGAAAGAACTCGGCCAGCAATCGGCCCGCCTTGGAGAGCTTGCCGATTTCCTCCCCGCCGTGCTGGACCAAAACGCCTTTGAACGTCCCGATCACCTGCAGCAACGACATCAGGCCGAACATCTCGATGGCCTCTTGATCGCCCCGGTCCCATTGATCGTCCATGACCATCATCCGCCGGGCCTGATTGTCGGTAAGATTCTCGAACCTTTTCTGTTGCTCGGCCGGGATCTGGTCCCAAAGCCCGTCGTGCCGTAATCTGTCAATCAGGTCTTCGCGATAGCCCATGAGCATGATCCCCTGGTTTACTGTCGTGCCACGTCCACAGCAGCCCGTTGAAGAACACATCATCATAACCCGAAGCGTAAGCGAGGGACTGAAATTGCGAGGGATTTGACCTCTAATCTTCCTCGCTGACGCTTCGGGTTACCATTTCAACGGGCTGTTAGACATTCTTGCGAAAACGGCGGCGGTGACAAGGCCCCGTGGATCACGATTTTCCGCCCGGCAACTGGCACATCTCGGGCATCCCGGCTATCATAACGTCCCCAACCATTCACCGGTCACGTAGCCAAACGGAGCAAACCATGAATCGCACCCTGCCATCGCCGCGACACCTTGTCGCCACGTGTATCCTGGCCATGATAACGGCGACGTCGCTCGCGCCGGTCTCGTCCGCCACGGCGGCAAACGCCCCAGCCCGGCCGAATATCATCATTATGATGTCCGACGACATGGGCTACTGCGACATCGGTTGTTACGGCAGCGAGATCAAGACACCGGTCCTCGACTCGCTGGCCGCCGGCGGCGTGCGGTTCACGCAATTCTACAACACGGCCCGATGTTGTCCCACCCGGGCGTGCCTGCTTACGGGGCTCTATCCGCATCAGGCGGGCGTGGGCCACATGATGGCGGACCGCGGGCAAGACGGATATCGGGGCGAGTTGAACCGCAACTGCATGACTATCGCCGAGGTCGTGAAGTCGGCCGGCTACTCGACGTACGCCGTCGGCAAATGGCACGTCACCAAAGGCACGCAAGTCGACGGGCCGAAACACAACTGGCCCCTGCAGCGAGGGTTCGACCGCTTCTACGGCACGATCCACGGGGCGTGCAGCTTTTGGGATCCCTCGACGCTGGTGCGAGACAACACGATGATCACCCCGCCAAGCGATCCCGAGTATCGGCCCGACGAACCCTACTACTACACCGACGCGATCGCCGACAACGCCTGTCGCACGATCCGCCAGCACAAGGCGGACAAGCCATTCTTCATGTACGTCGCCTACACGTGCGCCCATTGGCCAATGCACGCCCGGCCGCGCGACATGGCCAAGTACGAAGGAAAATACGACGCCGGTTACGAAGCGATCCGCCAGGCGCGTTTCGAGAAGATGAAGCGCCTGGGGCTGATCCGGCGCGACGCCGAACTTTCGCCCGCGGCGGGTTCTTGGGACGACGTCCAAGACAAGCGTTGGGAAGCCGCCTGCATGGAAGTCTACGCGGCGATGATCGACAACATGGACCAGGGAATCGGCCGGATCGTGGCGACACTCCAGGAGAAGGGCGAGCTTGACAATACGCTGATTCTCTTTTTGCAAGACAACGGCGGTTGCGCCGAGGGGGGCGGTCGCGGCGACAAGCTCAACCCGCGCGGTGAAAAGCCCTCCTTCGATCCGCTGCCGCCGGATGCCCAGCACTACATGGGCTCCCGTCCGCAGCAGACCCGCGACGGTTGGCCCGTGCGCGCCGGGCGCGTGATGCCCGGGCCGGCCGATACGTACATTGGTTACGGCAAGAACTGGGCCAATGTTTCCAACACGCCGTTTCGCGAGTACAAGCATTGGGTCCACGAAGGCGGCATCTCCACGCCGCTGATCGCCCATTGGCCGGCCGGCATCAAGGCGAAGAACGAACTGCGCCGCCAGCCGGCGCATCTGGTCGATCTGATGGCCACCTGCGTCGACCTCTCCGGTGCCGAGTATCCGACGGAGTACCAGGGCCACGCGATCAAACCCCGCGAAGGCAAGAGCCTGGCACCCGCTTTCGCCGGCAAGGACATCCCGCGCGAGGCCATCTACTGGGAGCACGAAGGGAATCGTGCGGTGCGCACGGGCAATTGGAAACTCGTGGCCAAAGGCCGCGCCGGGCAGGACGAAGTGCAGTGGGAACTCTACGACGTCGAAGCCGACCGTAGCGAACTCCACGATCTGGCCGGCAAACACCCCGATCGGGTCAGGGAACTGTCCGCCCTCTGGCAAACCTACGCCGAGCGAGCCAACGTCGTCCCCTGGCCCGGAGGTGGGAGAAAGTCGCCGAAGAAGAAATAGCCGAATTCCGCCGGTTTTTAGCGGCCCGCAGGCCGAACGACACTCCTGACTGTCTATCCCGTCTCTCAGACCCCCCCTGCGTAACCACAAGCCCCCCCCTAACGACTACCAACGATCCAACGGCGCCCAAATCGCGATTTGCGCGTGCTTTTTTCCGAAACGGCGGCACCGATCTTGGCCAAGTCGGCCGGATTTGTTAAAAGAACGCCTTCCCGTGCTCTCGCCGGACAGGAAGTCCGGTTCCCGCCGACCCAGGGATGGACCGTCGATGAAGAATTTCGGCCACGTCATTCGCCTTGCGCTCCGCTACAAGCTTACCGTGATCGTCTCGATGGTTGCCGCTCTGGCGGTCGCCGCCCTCTGGGGAGCCAATATCGGGACGGCCTATCCCTTCGTCGAGGTCGCCTTTAAGGGACAGTCGCTCCAGACGTGGGTCCAGACGGAGATCGACGAAGCGGAAGCAGCGATCACCAAGGAGACCGAGGTGCTCGGCGACTTGAACGGTCGCCTGGAGACGGCCTCCGAGCAGGAGCAATCGGAGATTCGGGCACAGATCAGTCTAGTCGAGTCGCGGATCGAGGCGGAGCGTGGAGCGGCCGACGCCAGGCGCCGCCTGCAACCCTATATCAACCGCTACCTGCCCGACAACCCGTTCCAAACATTGGCCCTGGTCGTCGGATTTCTGCTTGTGGGTACGATCGTCAAGGATCTGGCGATTATTTGCCATGCGATTCTCGTCGCCCGGCTGGGAGAGCTTGCCGCGTTCGATCTGCGCAAGCTGTTCTACCGGCGAACGCTACGGATGGATCTGCAAAGTTTCGGCGACGACGGCACCAGCGACCTGATGAGCCGGTTCACGAACGACATGAACTGCATTTCCGACGGGCTGAACGCTCTGTTCGGGAAGCTGGTCCGCGAGCCGTTGAAGATGGCCGCCTGCTTGATCGGTGCCGGCTGGATCTGCTGGCGTTTGCTCTTGTTGTCGCTGGTCGCGGCTCCGCTGGCCGGGCTGCTGGTCAACTGGCTGGCCAAGAGCCTCAAACGGGCAAACCGCCGGGCGATGGAAGAAATGGCCCTGATCTACAACACGCTGGAGGAAACGTTCCGCGGTATCAAGATCGTCAAGGCGTTCACCATGGAACGCCACGAACGCAACCGCTTCCACAACACCAGCAAGCAATACTACCGAAAGGCGATGCGGATCGCCGGTTACAATTCCCTGTCACACCCGTTGACCGAAGTGATGGGCATCATCACGATCTCCCTGGCCCTGTTGGCCGGGGCCTATCTGGTGATTAACGGGGAAACCCACCTGCTGGGCGTTCGCATGACTCCCCGTCCGCTGAGCCTCGGGGCTCTGTTGGTCTTCTACGCCTTGCTGGCCGGAGCGGCCGATCCGGCGCGCAAGCTCTCCGACGTCTTCACGCGTCTTCAGCGGGGCGCGGCGGCCGCCGACCGTATCTACGACCGGCTCAATCGCGAACCGGCCGTGCGCGATCCGCGGCAGGCACTGCCCTTGCCGCGTCATCGACAGGATCTGGTGTTGGACAACGTCGACTTCAACTACCGTGCGGATAGCCCCGTTTTGAAGCAGGTCTCCCTGCGGATCGCGTTCGGCGAAACGATCGCCATCGTCGGTCCCAACGGTTGTGGAAAAAGCTCGCTATTGAGCCTCATCCCCAGGTTTGCCGATCCCACCGGTGGCACGATCCGTCTGGACGGCGTCGCGCTCACCGACTGCCGGATTCGCGACCTCCGAAGGCAGATCGGGTTGGTCACCCAGGAGACGCTGCTGTTCGACGACACGGTGCTGAACAACATCCGCTACGGATCGCCCAACGCCACCCTCGCTCAGGTCCATCAGGCCGCGAGGCAGGCAGGCGCCCACGTGTTCATCCAGCGCGATCTGCCCGATGGATACGAGACGGTCGTCGGCTCGCAAGGGGGACGTCTCTCCGGAGGTCAGCGCCAGCGCATCGCCCTGGCCCGGGCGATTCTGCGCGACCCGGCCATCCTGCTCTTGGATGAGGTGACCTCCCAGATCGATCCTGAAAGCGAGCAGTCGATCCAACGGGCACTGGAACCCTTCATCGGCCGCCGGACCACCCTGTTGATCACCCATCGCATGGGCATGCTGGCCATGGCCGATCGAATCGTGGTGATGGAATCGGGGCGTATTCTGGACGTCGGTTCCCACGAAGAATTGATCGCGCGGTGCCCCCTCTACACCCGGCTCTACCGGATCCACTTTCAGGAGTTCCGCGAGAGCGCGTAAAGTAGCCATCTCGCTCCGCGAGATGTAGCCTTGGAAGATTCGGGGCGTCCAAAGCTACATCTCGCGGAGCGAGACGGCGACTGTACGGAAGAGCACGACCATCTCACGAAGGTTCTTGCGGCGGTTGGCGACTGGACTTGGCTCCGTGGTTGCTGTGTGCCGCGATCCACTCTTCGAGTTCGTCCCAGTCGACCGGCGGAAGCTTGCACAAGTCGGGCCGCAGTTGCCGGGCGTCCTTGATGTACACGTGAACGAGCTCGTCGGCCGGTTTGTCGGTGTTCCAGTGCAACAGGATGCGAACACACCGGCGGAGCGAATTCGGGACGTCCAGTTCATGCACGCACATCAGCGCCACGTCGAGCAAGCCGAGCTGGCGAGCGGCCAAGGCGGGAAATTCCGCGTCGAGATCGGGTGTGGTCGAGAAAATCGCGCTGGCCACGTCCTCCGAGCGGATATCGTTCTGCCGGATCATTAGAGCCAGCAACTGCCGCGTGGCCTCGAGGATCTCCTCGCTGGTATTGCCGTCCGCGGTGGTTGCCCCTCGAACTCCGCGACAAAACATCGATTTCCTCCCTCGCCCACCCGGATCGTGCGCCATGTTCCTATCAAACTAGTTTACCGTCTGACGCGGCCACCGGCCAGCGGTTCTTGCTGCTCGACACTGCCGGAAGACCGGACAGCTAGGGCCAAAACCCGACGAAACCGGCCACGAGACGAGCCCGAACATGCCACCGACTCGAAAGGGGCCGACAAGCGCGACTCCTGGAACGGCCAAGGTATCGCCTCTCGATACTCCCCGCCTCAGCCGGTTCAACGTTCGCGTCGCAAGT
>JABMRP010000765.1 GCA_013202535.1 Planctomycetota bacterium | reverse complement strand
GCCCGGTTTCCGCGAACGATTCGAGACGGAGATCGAAACGCTACGCAAGCTGCGTCATCCGAATATCGTCGAGCTGCGCGGCTTCGGCCGGCTCGACGAACTGCTCTACTACGTGATGGAATTGGTCGACGGCACGAGCCTCGAGGAGCATCTGCGACAGGATCGCGTCTTCGACTGGCGCGAGGTGGTCCCGCTGGTCATCGACACCTGCCGCGGACTGAGGCACGCCCACGACCGGGGTGTTATTCATCGCGACATCAAGCCGGCCAATCTGCTGCTGGGCCCCGAGGGACGGATCAAGCTTTCCGATTTCGGGATCGCCAAGCTCTTCGGCAACGCACCGGTCACGGCCGAGGGCAATTTGGTGGGAACGGCCGAGTACATGTCGCCGGAACAGACCGACGGAGGGCCGGTCACGCCGCGGACCGACCTTTACAGTCTGGGCGGCGTGGTCTACGCGCTCTTGGCCGGTCGTCCACCGTTTATCGCCAAGACCTTGCCCGAGATGCTGCAAATGCAGCGGTTCGACATCCCCGACCCGCTCGGCGAGCACGTGAAAGATCTGCCCGAGGAGTTGGCGGCCATCGTCGGCCAATTGCTGGAGAAAGACCCGGGGCTCCGGATCCCCAGCCCGTTGGCCTTGATTCGCCGCCTGGAGGCCATGCAAGAGGCCCTTTCGGTGGTTCCGGAGACAGTAACGGCTGATCCGTCGGAGATGCTGCCGGCTGATCCGTCGGAGATGTTGTCGGCCGATCCGTCGGAGATGCTGTCGGGCGACGCTTCGGAGATGCGGGACGAAGGCACCGGCGAGTTCGACTTTTCGGCCGATCCGCAAGGGGTCACCCGGTCGGCTCCCGACTTGCGCGTGCCGGTCGAGTCAAGCCCTGGCGAGTCGCCGGTCGAACAGGACGAACCGGAAGAAGAACAGGAGGCCGAACCGGCCAGCAAGTTTACGACCGTTGACGAAGCCCCAATTGAAACAGAGCCGGCGCCGCGAGCGCCGATCATCTCCGTTCAGGTCATCGCCCTGTCGGCCGCCCTGCTCTTCATCGGCCTGACCGCCTTGTACCTGATGCAGCCGCCGACGGCCCAGAGTCTATTCGATCGGATTCCCACCCAAAGCGACGTCGAAGTCGAGTCGTTGGTCGAAGCCGAGGACGATGTCCGGGAATTCCTCGTGCGATTTCCCGACGATCCGCGGTGTGCCCAACTCAAACGGCTCGAAGAGGAAATCGAGCTTTATCACCTGGAACGCCGTTTTCAGCGCCGCGCCCGCGGGCTGGCCAGCGTCGAGGGCCTGCTCCCGATCGAGCGCTCGTACCTCGAGGCGATCAACCTCGTGGAGTTGGACCCGGAACAAAGTATGCTGAGACTCCAGGCCCTGGTCGACTTGTACCAGAGCGGGACCAATCCGGCGAGCACCGCCGGAAAATGCCTGAAATTGGCCAACCGCCGCCTCGCGCAGTTGCGCCGGGAAATCGACGGCCACTCGGCCGAATACGCTCACTCGCTCAAAGAACGGCTCGACGAAGCCGACGGGCTTCGCCCCAGCGATCCGGAATCGGCCCGGGCAATGTATCGGGCCGTCGTGAAGCTGTACGATGGCAAGCCGTGGGCCCAGGAGGCCGTCGAGCGCGCCCGGAAGGCGCTGGCCGAGGAGCCCGGCCCCTAGCAACCCCGCCATGAGATTCCTCCCATGGCCCGGCCACTGAGAATCGAATACCGGGAAACAGGGTTTGACCCCAGTTCCCCACTGAAGAGGATGAACAGAATGCCCGGTGATACAACCCAAATAGCACAGCAGTTGCTGGCTCTTTTCAATACACTTCGGACTCTGTCTGCAAAGCAGAAGGAAAAGATGGCGTCATCCCAATACTGTGAAGACGCAAACCGGCTGCTGGAATTAGCTAGGGAAGCGATTCCCGAAGTGGACCCACGGTTGTGGCCCACACCCCTCAAGCCAGAGGACCAGCAGAGCTTTCGATATGTGGAAATTGAAACGTTCGTTCTGCGCGTGCTTTGCTGGTTTCAAGACACAACGATTCATTTTCACAATTAGGGGGCCTCTGGGTACGAGGCGGACTGCGGTCAGACCGGCGTTAGTCATTAGTGCGGCTTTCGGAGACGGCAGAGAAAAGGTGTCAG
>JABMRP010000764.1 GCA_013202535.1 Planctomycetota bacterium | reverse complement strand
CTCGCATATTCGTACCCTGTTGCTGACGTTCTTCTACCGGCAAATGTATCCGCTGATTACCCGCGGACATGTCTACGTGGCCCAGCCGCCCTTGTTCCGCGTGCGGAAGAAGCGGAAGGTACACTACGTGCAAACCGAAGAGGAGATGAAGACGCAACTGCTCGAGGCCGGTCTGGCCGACGCGGTCTTCGAGCCGGGCGACGGGCGAACCATCGGCGGGGCCGAAATGGAACGCCTCTGCCGAGCCTTGGCGTTGCTCGAAGAGTCACTCCTGGCGCTGGAACGCCGCGGCATTTCGCTCCGCGCCCACGCCATCCGCCAGGACCCCGCCTCGGGCCAACTGCCCATCTACCACGTCTTCCTCGGCCAGCGCGAGTTCTGGTTTCCCACGCGAGCTTCGCTGGACGAGTTCCTGGCTGAGGAAGAAGAGGCCACCGGCGAGGAACTCAGCCTGACGGACGCGCCGGCCGAAGACGGTTCGGCGGGCACCAATGGTAACGGCGACGTGCCGCCGGAGAAACGGCTGCACATCGTCGAGTTGCACGAAGTCCGCTCGATGAACAAGCAACTGGCCGACCTGCGCGAGATGGGCTTCGAGATCGACTCGCTCATCCCCCAAGAACGCACCGGCGTGGAGGAGCCCCGCTACCTGCTCCGCCGCGGCGAAACGGCGACCGGCCTGGAAGACCTCCGCGGCCTGCTGGCCGGCGTGCGCGCCGCCGGCGAAAAAGGCCTGCAAATCACCCGCTTCAAAGGCCTGGGTGAAATGAACGCCGAAGAACTCCGCGACACGACCCTCGATCCGGCCAACCGCACCCTGCTGCGAGTCCGCATGGAAGACGCCGGCGCCGCCGACGACCTCTTCCGCATCCTCATGGGCGACAAAGTCGAACCCCGCCGCGAGTTCATCGAAAAGCACGCCCTGGAAGTGCGGAATTTGGATGTGTAGAGGGGCTGCTTGATATGGGGCTTGGTCGTGAGGAGGTCAAGCGTGGGATGGACCCCATGATGTCTTTTTACCAGCAGCGGAAGGAAGAGGCGGAGAGCTACGAGCGTTTACGGCGTGGAGAGTTTGAAGAGCTGCGGAATTTTGAAGGGGTGGGACAGTTGTTGGTGGCGCTGCGGATCGCCCAAGGAATCAGCCAGCGAGAGCTTGCCCAACGCCTTGGTGTCCACGAGTCCCAGGTTTCTCGCGATGAAAGGAACGAGTATCACGGGGTAACTGTTGAGCGTGCGCACCGCGTGCTTGAGGCCTTGGGTGTGGAGATCCGCAGTATGGTGGAGAAGGTTGGAGGGCCGCTTCTGGCGACTCGTTGACCGAACGAAAGTTTCGCTTCCGGATAACCGACTTCTTCTCGGCTGAGTCGTAGATGCCCATCGTCAACAGAACCTTGCGGACACGGTCCACGAATGATTGACACGGCCGGCGTGCTTTGCTTACGCTGTCCGGGTGGCAATAGGGCGGTTGTGCGCGGGGGCAATCCCTGCCTGACGCGGGGTTTGGGTTCCACTCTGGAGAGCCATAAAAAGTCGCTGGGCCACTATACTGAGGGCAAATCGGCAAGCCCGCGGCCGATCTCGATCCACGAGCCGCAACTCCCCGGCTTGGAGCAATGATCGAAATGGTTTACGATAATGGAATTGTGAAGGCAGGGAGCTTGTGGAGAACAAGCAGTTTGCCAACTTCATAGCCCGGCAAGGAAGTGCTCTATGGCTTCAAAAAGGAAGAAGCGATCTAAAGGACGCTTGGCGGTCACTCTGATCGATCGTGCAAAGCGTAACCTCGAACGTGGCGATTTCAAACAGGCGTTGAAGGATGTGCGCGTCTGCTACCGCCAAGCCCCGACGCCGGATTGCAGGTGCTTCCTTGAGCATGCGTATATCGGCCGGGCTCAACAGCTCTTGCAGAACGGGCTGGTTGAGGATTCTCGCCGAATTGTCCGGGACCTGCTGGATTTGGGCGTAACCGAACCGGCTGTGGAAGCGGGGCTGCCGGATCTGCTCTTGTCCGTGGGCATGTTCGACTGCTTGCCCCAAGGTGACGACGCTCTGACCGACGAAGAGCGGGATCGGTTACGAGTCAAAGCAGCCGATCAGGCCGTGGTGCAGCCGCGGAACACGCCAAAATCGATGCCGGAAGTGCGAGAGGATGCCCAGCAAATTCGAACCGCGCTGGAGGCCGTGGAACGAGGGGACGAATCGGTCGCACTGGGGTACCTTAGAGACATTCCTCGTCAATCGCTCTTCGCCGATTGGAAGTACTTCGTTCGCGGCTTGATCGCCTATTATGGGCATGACAAGACGGGGATGGCGGCCAACTGGAGTCGACTCGATGCGGATCGTGCCGCTACGAGGATTGCCGCACCGTTGAAGGTCGTTGCCGGCGTGGCGTCCCTACGGGACGACGGCAACTTGCGTTCAAAGGTTAGCCGCCTGGAAAATCAGGTAACCAACGGAGCGGTTCTCGGCAGGTTGACCCGTCTCCGACAGTCCACGGCCGATCGTGATTGGCCCCTGTTGCTCAAGACGCTACGTGTGGACCAACGATCGCTGCGAGAAACGGATGAAGGCGTTTATCGGCGGCTGGTCTCCTGTCTGTGTGGGGTTTTCGTGAATGACGGGCTCGTCGAGGAGCTGGAAGAGTTCTCGCGAATTGTCGATCCGTTGCCCATCGATCCTCGTTGGAACCGGGCGAAGGCGATCGCGTGCGAGCATTCGGATTACGACGACGAGGATCCAGAAGAGTATTGGCACAAGTACTTACGCGATCTGGAGGACTTGCCGGTGTTTTCACCGGCGCAGCGGGACTTGGCTCGGGGATTGGTCTGGCTACGCATGGCCGAATACTACGTGACCGACGCGGTCGGCTTACGCAACTGTCGCTGCGGAGCCGATCACCGGACCTACATAAAAGAGGCGGAAAAACGGGCGAGAGGTGCTTTCCAACAGTGCTTCATGCTCGCGCCGGCCCACGCGCCAGCCTATGTGGCGGCGGCGACGTTTCATGCGATTGCCGATCGACCTGAGGAGGCGGCCAAAGTCCACCAACGGTTGCTCGAACACGTGCCAGCCCATCTGGACGCGTTGCTTTTTCTGGCCGAATATCACGTCTCCCATGGCGAGGGTCTGAAGGCCCATGAGTTTGCCCTGCGTGCCCACGAACTGAAACCGTTGGGCAAGAAGACGCGTGGACTCTTGTGGGCCACGCACACCGAGGCGGCATGCGAACTGGCTCGAACCCAACAGTACGATAAGGCACGCAGCGAAGTGGCGGCGGCCGATCGCCTCCAACCGGCGCGGAAGGACGATTACGACGTGCTGGCCCGGAAAGCTGCCCTGGAGATTAAGGCGGGCAATCCCGGCGCCGCGCGGCGGTTTGTCGAGCAGGCCCTGGAACAACTCGATGAACCGACCGCACTGTGGTTGGTCATGACCATGGAAGCGATACGCTACGACTTGCCGTGGCAAGAGGTGTGTCTGTACGAGAAGCGCTGGTGTCAAGCCCTTAAACGACGCTGTTGCAGCGAAACGGCCGGCCTCATGTGCCACGTGCTTGACGCCCACCTGAGGATGCCGCAACCTTATCCGCAGCACGAGGAACACACGCGGATTCTGCTCCAATACGTCCGCCGCTGCTCGCGCGTGAAGTGGCGCCCGGAAGACCTGCGGCACGTTTGCGAGTTCTTGGAGCCGTTGGAGGAACTGAAACTGCTGGCGAAGCTCGCGACGAAAGGAATACGGAAGTGCCCGGAGATCGGATATTTCCACTGGGTGATGGGCATGGTGGAAATCGAGAAGGGGCCGTTTCGCTACAAACGAAAGTTGACCCTCAAGCGACTCCGGCAGGCAATCGAACTGGCCTCCGAGTCAAGCGATCCACGCGACAAACCGGTCGTCGAGAATGCCAAGCGAGGTCTTAGCCTGATCGAGGACATATCGCATCACCACGACGATGACCTGGACGAAAGCTCCGAGAATGGGTGCGGCGACCCAATGGACGGCGTTGCGCCCGAGGATCTGCGGAACGTCATCGAGACGGTTTGCGGGCGACTCGGGCTGGATCCGGAGGAGATATTGGATGAACTCGTGGGTGGCCAACCGGACAAGTCCCGATGAGTTCAGACCGAAAAACAGGAAATCGGGCAACGGTATTGCGACGACACAACAGCGGCTTGTCGTTATCTTCAACGTAAGGAAGTTCCCATGGCGGACCCCTACTCGATCCTTGATGTCTCGCCGGACGTCGACGAGGCAACTTTGCGGCGGCGCTACCTGGAATTGGTGCGGCGGAATCCTCCCGAGAAGTGTCCGCGACAGTTCGCGGAGATCCGTGAGGCCTACGAGCAACTACGGGATCCGGTAAGGCGGCTGGAAAGGCAATTGTTTCAGGTCCGCGGCGGCGAGTCGGTGGATGACGTTATTGCCGATCTGCGGTCGCGGGTGCAGGCCACGCGAATTCCCACCGAGATACTGCTATCGCTAGCGGAGAGGTAAGATGGACAACTGGCCAGATCACGAAGAGATTCTGACTCGCTGTCAGGATTGGCTCCGCCAAACACGGTCCCAGTGCGATTCGCTGGACGGGCACGCAGCGGACGAGCAACGGCCCGACGAGCCGGTCGGTCTCTATCAACTCGTGGAACAATTCACGGCCCTACGGCACGACATGAAGCTGTTGACCAAGGCGACACGCGGCACGGAGGAACGCAACGAGGCGACACTGCTGTCGTTGCAGGCGGCTATCGAACAGTTTCGTGGAGTGGAATCGAAAGAGGAGGAGGCTGCCGACAAGGCCGCGCGGCCTCTGGCGGAAGCTCTGGTCGAGTTGGACGAATCGCTGGTCCGCTGCCGGAGTGTCATTGAACAGACGAAGCATCGTGTCCTGAAAGATGTAAACGCCGAACTCAAAGCAGGGCGCGATCGTCTGGACGAACTGTTCCGCACGCAACCTTGGTGGCGCAGGCGGTTGTGCCGCCCCTGGCACGAAGCCGCGCGGGCACTTTTCTCCGGCCATGCGGCCGATACCTACCGCAATATCTTTGACTCGCTGTTGGAAGGCCATGACTTGATCGAGAATCGCTTGCGCCGAACGATGGAGCAGCGATCGATCGTTCGTATACAGTGCCTGGGCGAACAGGCCGACCCGCACAGGATGACCGTCGTTGAGGTCGTCAGCGACCTTACCCGCCGGCCGGGAACGGTGATTGAAGAAGTCCGGCCGGGATATTGCTGGAAGAGACAGGTGCTGCGATTTGCGGAAGTAAAAGCCGTTGGTGAACAGTAAGCTCAGACTCACACTCAAGAGGTCCAACCTCGCAGTCAGGAGATCACTCGTATGGATACCATTCTCGGCATCGACCTGGGCACGACCAACAGCGTCGTCTCCATCATTCGCGACCGCGGCGTCATCGTCCTCGAAGAAGACGGAATGAAGACCTTGCCCTCCGTGGTTGGATTGGATCCCGCCGGAAAGCTCCTGGTCGGCCTCCCGGCACTCAATCAGTATACCCTGGCGCCGGACCGCACGATCCGGTCCATCAAGCGCAAAATGGGTTCGGACGAAACCGTCCAGCTTGGGGATCAAGCTTATTCGCCGCAGGAAATCTCGGCCATCATCTTGCGGACCCTGAAAGATCGGGCACGGCGGCAGATCGGGCAAGAGATCAAGAAGGCCGTGATTACGGTGCCGGCATTCTTCAACGAACAACAGCGCGAGGCGACTCGCGAAGCCGGTGAACTGGCAGGGCTCGACGTGGTGCGGATTATCAACGAGCCCACGGCCGCGTCGTTGACCTACAACGCCAGCCCCGACCGGCGCGAGCGGCTGCTGGTCTACGACTTGGGAGGCGGGACGTTCGACGTGTCGATCGTCCAGATCGAACAGGGCGTCGTCGAAGTGCTCTCCAGCCACGGCGACACCCAACTGGGCGGCGATGATTTCGACCAACTGCTGATGGACTATGTCTGCGACAAGTTTCAGCACGACTATGAAGTGGAACTGCGCGAGTCGCCGACGTCGAAATCGCGCGTGCTGAAAGCCGTCGAAGAGGCCAAGATACGGCTTTCTTTCGACGCTTTCGCAAGCATTCAGCAAGAGTTCATCGCCGAGAAGGCGGGCGTGCCGCTGCACCTGAAAATGGAGATCTCACGCCAGGACTACGAACCGCTGATCGAAGCACTCTTGAACAAAACGTTGGTATGCGTGGACGAGGCGCTCTCGGACGCCGACCTGACTGCCAGGCAAATCGACCGCGTGATCCTGGTCGGCGGAGCCAGTCGAACACCGCTGGTGCATCGCCTGCTCCAGGAACAACTCGGCCAGCCGATCCACGCCGAGGTCGATCCCGACTTGTGTGTCT
>JABMRP010000763.1 GCA_013202535.1 Planctomycetota bacterium | reverse complement strand
GTCCTCGACCATGGCCCGAAGCGATCGGCCGGCAAGGCCCTCGGGCGTGGAAAGGCCGCACAGGTCGGTGAGCGTGGGAAAGAGGTCGACCGCTTCGACGAGCCCGTCCGCCGCGGCGCCGGGAGCGACCATGCCCGGCACTCGAATCACCAGCGGGCTGTTCGTGGCCACTTCGTAGTTCGAGTGCTTGCTGAACATGTGGTGCTCGCCGAGCTGCCAGCCGTGGTCCGACCAGAGGACGACGATCGTCTCCCGGGCGCAATCGAGGTTGCGAAGCGCGTCGAGCAGCCGGCCGATCTGGCCGTCGACGTAGGCGACCGCCGCGTAGTACGCCCGGCGCTGCCGGATCGCCTCCTCGCGGCTGATGTTCCCCTCGCCGCTGGGCCAATCGTAATGCCTGGTCAACTCGGGGCTTTTGTGGATGCAGATCGACGGGTCGACGTTCTCGGGCGGATAAAAGTTGTCGGGCATGCCGACCTTTTCGGCGGGGAACATGTCCCAATACTTCTGGGGAGATTTGTGCGGCAGGTGTGGCTTGTAGAAACCGACGGCCAACAGAAACGGCCTTGGCTGCCGGGCGAGCCGGTTCAGTTCTTCGATGCCGGACTGGGCCAGGTAGTAGTCGGCGTAGCCGTCGTCGCCGACCTCGCCCGCCTCGAACGGCGGCTGCGGCGGCTCGTCCCTAACCCAGCGGATCGCGCCGTTGTACGCCCGGCCGTTGGAGTAGGCGAAGAAGGCGTGCCAGGGGCTGGCCCAGCGTCCGACGGGCGCGAACGCCTTGTCCCAGCTATAGGGAAGCTGGTGCACTTCGTACTCCGGCGGCATCGTACCGGCCGGCTCGTGGCTCACCTTGCCGATCGCGACCGTGGTGTAGCCGTGACGGCGGAAGTGATGGGCCAGCGACACCGGGCTTTTTGGCTCGGCCGCCAGTTTGCGGTCGGCGTTCCAGACGTCCCAGGAATGGATGATCCGCCGCCCGGTGAGCATGCTCCCGCGCGAGGGGCCGCACGCCGCAACCTGCACGAAGTGATGGCGAAAGTAACGCCCCTCGGACGCCAGCCGGTCGAGATTCGGCGTTTCGGCGATTGGGTCGCCGTCCGGCTCGAGGCAGTTGCGAAGGTCGTCCACGCAGATCAAGAGCACGTTCGGGCGTTTCGGCTCCCCGGCCCAGCCCGGGCCGGCATGGAAGAAGGCCGTCGCAAGAGTCATCACGGCAAGGCACAACGCTGCCGTGGAAAGCCGCATCCTTGGGTACATGCGAGTTCCTCTCGATGTTTCTCACCTGTCGTCCGGGGCGGGCGTGAACATGTCGGCTTTGGTGAGGCCCAACTGCCCGGCCGTCCGGACGGAGTAGTCGAGCAGGCCCATCTTCGGATAGCGGCCGTTGGAGCCGAAGACAAACCGGCAGCCGGCGGCCTTCGCGATTTTGAGGAAGTACGGCTTGGGAAGCCGGAAACCGGAGCTGATCTCCAGAGCGACCTCGTGCTTTACCGCCGCGTCGACCACTTTGCGAATCCGCTCGGGCGTCCAGAACGCCTCGTAGTCGTCGGCCAGCGGCCTCGGCAGCCAGGAGGTGTTGCCCAAGACGTCGATCGGTTGCTTCTCGATGATCTCGACGTGCCAATCGACGTAGCGGTCCATGAACGCCTGCCGGTCGGCCATCTCGACGCGCGACTCGACGTCCTCCGACCAGAGCTTCACGCGGCGGCCGTCCTTGCCGGGGAAGGTCATCGTGTCCGTCAACACGTAATCGAGCTGGGCGAGGGCTTCGGGGGAGAAGCAGCCGGCCCAGTCGATCCACTCCGCCTGCACGCCGCGATAGACGGGCTTTCCCGCGAGCATCGCCAGGTAGCCTTGAAGCTCCGCGTCGTTGCTGAGCACGGTCGGGTACTCGTTCTCCTTCGTGCCGGCGTGCTCGACAACGCCGAACATGACGCCCCGCTCGCGGGAAAGCTCGAGCACTTTGTCGATGGTGCTGTTGTCGAGATGGACGTGGAAGTCGACCAGCGGGAAATCGAGGCCGGCAGACGCCGATTCGTTGGCGGGCTCGGCGCTGGTCGCCGCCTTCGTCGCCAGGATGACCGCCCCCAGGCCGGCGGCCCCGGCCGCGAGAAACTTTCGGCGGGAAACGCGCTCTTGCTCTTCCGTCCGCGGCTTCCGGTTGTCTTGCAAGACGTGATGGCGGTTGGTCACCTTTGCTTCCCTCCCAGTGACGTGATTGTCGCGGCTGACGATCAGCCGCCCGAAAAAACCGACCGCGCCGCTCAATCGGCACGGTCGGGACTCCCAATTGCGGCTATGGGCGGCCCTTTCTTACGTCGGCCATTATGCAAGCGGGTTGGCGTTGGGCATGTGGTCGGTGTCATTAGTGGCACGGCAGTGTGACGGTTCGTGCCCGCTTTGTTATGCTGGCTTGCATGAGTATATGGACGTAACAACAGCCAATTGTTCAGGCTGCATTTTGGAGTACGGGTAAACAAGATCAAGAGTGCCTAGGATTTCTAAGGTTCTATTATCTAAGTCGGTTTCTTCGTTTATGACTTCGTAGCCTGAATCACTAAAAATCTGTTGATATTCATGATGCCTCATCCTGTTCTCACCGTCCTTGATTAGGAAGTTGATCACGGCATGCTTTTCTTCGCTCCAAGTTAAAAAATGTATTCTGGAAATGGACTTATCGTAATGCTCAAAATGATCGGAGTGGTCTACCAGATGAACCATACAGCCGTCGTCCACTATTTTCGGTCGTAGCGATGAAAACAAATTATAGATATCACTTCTTGGAATGTGTTCTAACACCATACTGGAAACAACAATATCCACAGACTTGTCACTTAGCCTTGATGCATTAAACGGAGCATAATATTCAATCGGCAATGCGGACACATCTGTAATGCTTTGAATGTACTCATTATCGGAGAAACGCTTCTTAAGATACGCTGCTGTCTCACGAAAGGTTATTTTATCCATATGAATGTTCAGATCAGACATAATGATGTTTCTTGCACCATCACGTGCAAATAGGATAGGAATCGTTGGAAACCAACCAGACCCTATTTCGAGAATGACTGAATCGTGTATTGACATTCCCAGGTTTTCTATTGCTAATGTGATACGTTCATAACACTTTATGGTTAGTTCCAGATGCTTGGCATTCGGCGGATAACCAAATGCCCTCCGCTTGATTGCACGAAGCTTGTCGGCAAATGGAAGTCTGCCAATAATCGCTTTCCGTACTACTAGTGTTCTCCATCTCATTGTGTACACCGTTTTGTTTTTCAACACAGCGTATTGTTGTTCGCACTCAAATCGGCTGCCTCAACCGAGATGCACGATCCGATCACCAACCCTGCGACCGCTACGACGGGTATTCGCCATTCTTACTCCATTCCTAAAAGGTAGAAAGGGAAAAATTCATTGAGCTGGGATTTCCCATTTGGGCTCAGCCTGAAGACAATCCAAGCACACCACGGTGAGTACTGTAACATCGGCCCCCCCTCTATGTCTAGCGTCCAGACCGACTCTTGGGCCACGGGGTGGAGTTTCGTTTGTTTCCAGAGCCGGCGCCCTCCTGCCCTGCAGGGGGATAAGGGCCGTTTGAGACGGCTCTTGGACGTACTTTTCGCCAGCTTGCCAAGTCCTTCTCGCTGTATAGTGATGCTACGCATGGGCTCTGGCAACCAGCGGCGGCGGAATCGCCAGCCGCGTGATGCGGTCAAGGATGGGTGTGAACAACCTCCGCGTCACCGCCACTTCGGCAAGTTGGAACGTCACGTATTTCGAGTGCTTGTTCAAGTTCGTCACGATGAAACCGACGCGCGGGAACAACTCTCCCGCGTGTCACTCGATCTTGGCGACCACGCGACGCGCTCGCTGCCACGACTTCGCTTGATACTGGAAGCTGTGATAGAAGACCTTGGGCTTGTGTGGAGGGCGACCCACCGGACGCGTCAGAAGGTGCTCGATTTCCCGCTCCAACACGGCGTTGGCCTTAAGGCGACTCACGTAGCGATAACCTTCTTCCTCCAGCACTCGATACAACGCCGGATTGGCAAACGCCGCATCGCCGCGAAAGAACTTGGGGATATCCAAGTGGGAATACCGCTCGATCACTGGCAAAGCCCTGCGTCGGTAGTAACCTTGCTGCCCAGAAACTTCAGCTTCAGACGGCGGTCGAATTGAACCCGCAAATCCCGGTTTTGGCAGTCACCCATTGGGTTCCCCTGTCACTTTGGCATGTTGAGCGTCCAAACCACTGTTTTTCAAGGATCTGGCGCATATTGCATGCCAAAGTGGGCAGAGTCGTCTGGGAAATGTAGGATAATGATACCACGAAGATGCGCGGTCCAGTAACAGGAGCTTACGATGCCAAGGATACTCGGAAAGTGCCTGCTGCCGGCGCTGATTTCGTCGGTGTTGCTGATTTCCCCGGCAGCGGGAGACGGCACACAGGAGCTTGCCGGCCAGATCCTCCGCGACACGGGCGTCGAGGGCGGGCTCGTCGTACACCTGGGCTCGGGCGACGGGAAGCTTACGCTGGCATTGCGGGCCAACGACCGCTACACCGTGCACGGCCTGGCCGACGATGCCGCCGACGTTGCGAAAGCCCGCGAGCTGATCCATCAAAGCGGGCAGTACGGGCCGGTATCGGTCGAGCAATGGGCCGAGTCGTTTCTGCCGTACGCCGACAATCTCGTGAACCTCCTGGTCGCCGAGGACTTGGGCGACGTGCCGAGGGACGAGCTGATGCGGGTGCTCTGTCCGCTGGGAGCGGCCTGCGTGAAGGAAAACGGGCGGTGGACGACGCTCCGCAAGCCGTGGCCCGAGACGATGGACCAATGGTCGCATTTTCTCCACGACGCCTCGAACAACGCCGTGGCCCAGGATGAGGAAGTGGGGCCGCCTGGCCGGCTGAGATGGGTTTGCGGTCCCCTTTGGTCGCGGAGCCACGAGTTCAATTCGAGCCTTTGCGCGATGGTCTCCGCCGGGGGACGGCTCTTCTACATCTTCGACGAGGGACTGACCGGCGTCACGGCCAAGTCGACCCCGGAAAAGTGGACCCTGATCG
>JABMRP010000762.1 GCA_013202535.1 Planctomycetota bacterium | reverse complement strand
TAGTTGCTCAACATGATGACGGGAGTTTCGGCCAACCGGTCGTCCGCCTTGATCTGCCGGATCAGATCGATGCCCATGCCGCCGTTGCACACACGATTGACCAGCACCAGATCGAAGCGATCGGCGCGGAGCATCTCCAACGCGGCGCTAACCGTAGCGGCAGGTACGACCTCGGCCGCGAAATGCGACGAAATCATCCCGCTCAGATTGCCATGGTCCATCGCACAGTTTCCCACGCCGAGTACTTTTCGAGGCATGTCTTGCTACTCCACCGCCCAAAGCGCCTCGGTATCGGGCCACAGGGCCGTGTGTTTGATACCCCGCCGCGGCTCGGCCATCCAGGGAGCCACCGCGTCGCGCCATGCGGCGTAGTGGGGCGTCTCCTTATGGGCTGCCATGCCGGCGGAGTCGCGATACACCTCGTAGAGAATGAAGCGATTCGGATCGTCGACCTGCTGGATCACGTCGAACCGCAGGTTGCCCGGCTCCTGAACGCTGCACTTCGCGTTGGTGATCGACGCGCGAATGAAATCGTCGCGATTCTCCGGCTTGACGTGGACCTCGACGCAAACGGCAAACATGGGCGATCCTCCTCGATACACGGTCGACACATAACAACATCTCGGTGTATCATACGGACCCGCCGGTGTTTCGTCCATCCCGCACTGGTTGCCACTGCCCTTTTGGCACCGAGAAGGAAAACGTCATGGACATCGAAACGGTTATGCTTTCCGAGTACGGCAACGCATCGAGCAACATTATCTCCAACCACCGGCGGCGAAAGCTGGTCGACATCGCCACGCGGCTGTCGCGCCGAATCGGGCGAAAGGTGCCCGTCTTCTTCGACAAAGCCTACGAGAATCTGATTCACGACCCGGCCGTCGAACCGCCCCAGTCGGCGTTGCTCGACGACGAGTTGGGTCTGGTTTACGAAATCGGCACGCTCTCGAAGATTCTGGCCCCGGCACTGCGGATCGGGTATATGATCGGCCCGGGCGGACCGTTGCTTGCGGCGATGGTGCAAAAGACGAGCGACGCCGGGTTCAGCGCCCCGCTGATCACCCAGGAAATCGCCAGTTATCTGCTGGACCGTCACGTCGCGGGGCAAATCGACAAGGTCAACGCCGGCTATCGCGAGAAAGCGGCCGCGACGCGCCGGTGGCTCGACGCCGAACTGGGCGACGTGCTCTCCGGCTACACCGGCGGCAGCGCGGGATTCTACTTCTATCTCACGCTGGCCGATATCGAAACGCACGAACGGTCGGCCTTCTTCCGGTTCCTTTCGCGGACGACCGGCCAACCGGACATCGACGGCCCCAGCGGCGATAAACAGCCGCGGGTGCTCTACATCCCGGGCGAGTTCTGCGTGGACCCCCAAGGCGAGTTGGTCGAAGCGGGCCGCCGCCAGTTGCGGCTTTCCTACGGCTTCGAAGAACTGCCGCGAATCAAGCAGGCCGTCGAGTGGATGCGCGAGGCGGCGGCGTATGCGCGCCAATTTCCAGCCGTTTAGCCCAGGCACTTGTGCCCGGCGTTTCCGCGTCCGTGCCCCGATCCCAACACCGGGCACACATTCCCGGGCTAAACGCTTGGTAATGGATCGCAACTCGGGGGGGCTGGGAAGCGGAGTGGGGTTTCGGGTATGGTACGGGGACCCAAACAAACCGCCCCTCTCCAGCCCGAGCAAACCCATGTCTCCCGCACCCACGCCACAGCGACCCTCGCAAACCAAGATCGTCGCCACGATCGGACCGGCCACCGACAGCGAAGAACAATTGGCCGAACTGATCGCCGCCGGGGTCGACGTCTTTCGCCTAAACATGGCCCATGGCAACCGCGCCGAGCACGAGCGGGTTCTGGACGCAATCCGCAGCGCCGCCCGCGGGATGGACCGCATCGTCGGCGTGCTGGTCGATCTGGCCGGTCCGAAGATCCGCCTGGGTGAACTGCCCGAGGGGAAGATCACCTGCGACGACGGCGCCGTCTTCCGCTTCGTCCGCGGCGACGAATCCCGCGAGCCTGGGCAACTGGTCACCACTTATGAGCGGCTGGTCGACGAACTGACCGTCGGCGATCGGGTCGTCTTGGCCGACGGGTCGGTCACGCTGACGGTGACCGAGGCGGGCGACGATTATGCCGAGTGCCGGGTGGTGCAGTCGGGCGAGATTCGCAGTCGTCAGGGAGTCAATCTGCCGGGTGTGAAACTCAGCGTACCGGCCCTGGGACCGGCCGATCTCGACAACGCCGCGTGGGCGGCCGGCGCGGGGATCGATTTCGTTGGACTGAGTTTCGTCCGCGCCGCCGAAGAGATTCGCCAGCTCAAGGCGCACCTCGCCTCGCATACCCCCGACGATGCCGACTCGACGGCCCAGGTGATCGCCAAGATCGAAAAGCCCGAGGCCCTGGAAAAC
>JABMRP010000761.1 GCA_013202535.1 Planctomycetota bacterium | reverse complement strand
TGATATCCGTATCCATATCCGGAATCGCGTCGGCCGGTCGGCCCGTTGCTGCGTCGATCCAGTTGGCCGGATCCTTGGGGTCGATTTTCGGACCGCCCCTTCTTTGCACCATGTCCGGATGACCCCAGATCAACACACGCGCCGTGTCCCACTTCTGCTTCGTGAAATACTCGTCACCCACGAGCATCGGCCAGGCGTCCTTGTTGTCGAACCGCGGGTTGTCCGCGGTGGGTTCGGCGGTGATCGCCCCGACGTCCATCGCACTGGCGGGCAAGGCGAAACCAAAACATGCCATGAGAATGAATAGTGTTTTCTTCATGTTGTTGCTTTTCTTTCTTCGTTCAAGGAACTCGTAGCGACCATTTCAGTAGGAACATGGCCGGTAGATAGACCAACAGGTAAACGATCAGCCAACCCGGCAACCACGACGTGACCATCCACTGGATCGGTTGCCAGAAGACGTTCGAGCCTTTGACAAGTTGCTCGCGGTAGGCGACCTTAACCAACTCGACGGGATGGTCGGCGACCGGTGAGCGCACCACTTGAACCGGGCCTTTCCCGTCGCCCAGGTCCTCCTTCGGCTGCGGGGCGACTTGGCTGCCGAGGACCACGGCGCTGTGGATCGGCGGCGCCCCTTCGGTTTCGAGGTGCAGCGGGAACCGCCCGCCCTTGCCTTCCGTCGTTTGCAGCGTCCAGGAAACGTCGCGCGATGGCATCGGGCGGTTGAGGAACCGGCCGAGATCCGCCAGCATCTCGCGGCGCGTATGCTGGGCGGCCGCGCGAAGTTCCCAGGGGGTGTCCGCGGGGACCGTGGTCTCTTCGCTCCAGCGCTTGCGGAGTCGCTGGAGTACCGGCCGAATCAGAGTGATGTTTTGGCTCGCGGGAGTTCGATCTTCGAGACGCAGGTCGGCATCATGCACGAGCGTGACCGTCGCGGCCGTGTCGCCCCCGACCCGCGCGGTCACGAAGACCGTGGCGCCCGGCTCCGCGTTCCACGAGGCCGGATCGACCCGCGCCGGGAACCAGAGGAACACCATCACCATCGGTCCGAGGATCAGCAGAAGCGGAAAGAGGGCGGCTCTTAACAGTCGGTATTGGACGCCGGAAGCGGCCTGCTGAAGGGCTTTGCGTCGGGGCGATCCGTCCGGCAGCTTGGACGCCTGCTTCCTAAGAGCCCCCGCGCGCCGTTTGCCTTCCGCAAGTCGGCGATTGTCGGTGAGCAGCCGTTGGCCGACGATCGAGAACGCCGCGAACCCCGCGGCGACCACCGCAACCGTGGCCGGGCGTCCTAGCGCGCCGACCAAGGGAAGCATGCAGAAGTCGAAGACGGCCATCGCCCCGTCGTGGAGCCATGTACCCGGGAGGAGAAACATCGCGAGAAAGAAGACGGTCCACATGGCCAGCGCGCGGCTGGTCCACTTGCCGCACGCGCGTTCGATGGGCCCCGGTGGGGGTGGCATCATCGCGGCGAGAATCCGCGTGTCCTCCGGGTCCGGCCCGGCGGCGTCTTCGCTTGCAGTCTCTCCAGTAATCTCCTCCGCCAGCCGCAGCAGGTTCCCGTGATCGCCGTCGATGGTGACTGTTTCCCCATCCTCAAGCATGCGGGTCGCTCCGTCGCAGACGACCGCCGGGATCCCCATTTCTCGCGCGACGACTGCGCCGTGCGAGAGCATGCCACCACACTCGATCACCAATCCGGCGGCCTTGGCGAACAGAGGGGTCCAGTTCGGGTCGGTACTCGGACAAACTAAGATATAGCCGTCGCCGGGATCGCCCGCCTGCTCGGGGGAAAGGATGATCCGCACCGGGCCGCTGGCTGTCCCGCCGGAGATCGGAAAGGCCGTAATCTTTCCTGCTGATTCGATTTCAAGCCGCCCGCCAAGCTTTGCGATTCCGTCTTCCGTGATCAGCGGCGGCAGATCGATCTCCGCTTCAGCGGCCCGGGCAAGGCGTCGGCGCTCGATAAGGTGCAACGGAGCGATCCCGGTGGAAAGGGCGTCGAACAGCTCTTCCCCGCGAAGGAGAAAGACCTCGTCCTCAATCTCCAGC
>JABMRP010000760.1 GCA_013202535.1 Planctomycetota bacterium | reverse complement strand
TAGGCGCTGTCGGCATGGTTGTCACAACAGGCCCTCCGTCGCGGGGTGAACTCGTCGAACACGCAAGACAAGTAGTCTACGCTGACCGCACGGAGCGGTCGGATTTCCCTTGCGATGGCCACCATTAAGGGGTCGCCGTGAAAGTCATATCTCGTTATAGTGAAACGAGTTGCAATGAAAACTCACGTGTATACCGCCCATCAGGGTCGCCCGTGATTCGGTCCTGCGGTCTGTGCGGAAAAATACGGCGGACCCCCCCCGGATTTTTCGTCGTCGACCGACCGGATCGACGTGAATCTCGGGTGGCTACCGCGTCGCTTCACCCAAGTCGGACCACTTGAAATCACCCCTCTACAATTCTCCGCGCGGGTACGTTAGAATTCGTATTCCTTATCGGTGTGGCGGAGACGAATCGCTTGTCGACACACCGGGAGCGGATCTGCGTGCAACACACCTTCCCCCTCTTCGGCAACGAGAGTTCGCCGCGACCAGTCAAGGTCGATCCCGGGGGGGGTGAAAACGATCGAGGCATGACCGATGCGGAAATGGTTTGCGAACATTTGGCAGGCAGTGGTCACGGTGGCCGATGCCTTGCGGGTCACCGCGGGATACTGGCTCGGGACGTACTCGCCCGAGCGGCGAACATACACCGAGCGGTTTGAATACCCGGAACTCCCCGTTCCGGTGAAGCCGCGCTTCCGCGGTTTTCACCGCTTTGATCTGAGCACCTGCATTGCCTGCGAGCGCTGTGCGCGGGACTGCCCGATCAATTGCATCTACATCGGCAAGGAGAAGCCCGAGAGCGGCAAGGGGTTCCGTGTCACGAGTTTCGTGATCGACTATACCAAGTGCATGTTCTGCGCGATGTGTACCGAGGGCTGTCCGGTGGATTGCATTTTCATGGGGTCCACCCACGATCTAAGCTGCTACAGCCGCGACGGATGCATCGTGGATTTCGCCCGGCTTCCGCAGGAAGTGGCCTGGGGACAAGCGACACTCAATCCTACCGCGGTGGCCGCCTCCAAGGAGATCGCCGCTCCGGTGCATGGTGGTCCGACCTCGACGAAGAGCTAGCAATCCGCGAGCTAGCAATCCGCGGTTGGCCGGGAAACGCTTGAAACGGGGCATATCCCGGGATTGACTTCCCCTGGATCCCCCTTGATGAGCAACGGTTACCGCGCGGCATTCCCCAATAGTGGGGTATTTCAAGGGGAATTTCCCGCCAGTGGCCAGGAAATGTGTTACCATTGTTTAGGTTGGATGGTAGCTCATGCCCCGCGCTGGGGATTTCCCCTTACCACTGGAAGGTGTTCCTTTGTTTGAGATCAGGAACACGGCCGACACCGAGACACTCCTGCAGCTCGACGCCGATTCGCTTCTCGGCGCCGATCTGGCGGGCACGTTGTTGCATGGGGCCAATCTGAGGAAGGCGCTGCTCAAACGGACCAATCTTCAGCAGGCCGACCTGCGGCAAGCCGATCTGACCTTCGCGACGATGTTCGAGGCGCGGCTTTCCGGCGCAAACCTCCAGCAGGCGACCCTCACCGGCGCCGCGCTGGTCTTGGCCGATCTGACCGGAGCCGATCTCTCCGGTGCCAACCTGCATAACGCCAACCTCTTTCAGGCCGATCTGACCGAGGCGAACCTTCGAGGGGCGCGGTTGACGGGAACCGACATGACGGATGCCCGGCTGGACAACGCCGACCTGACGGACGCCCAGTTCGATCAGGCGACGCGATGGCCCGCGGGGATCGATCCAACCGCGCTGGGGGCGATCGGCCGCTAGTCGATCAAAGGCTTCCACAACCGGTCATGCAGTTCCAAGTTCGTCGGATCGATCTCGCCCGGATCCCGCGAGTCGACGTGACCGTCGAAAAACAGAATGTTGACCGAGCCGCCGTGCCGCGGCGCCACGCGCTCCTGGTAGATGTCCGCCGCGTCCGGCCCAACCACGCTGGCGACGATCTTCGTGTAGTCGAGCATCAGGATCTTGGTCCCATCCTGCTGCATCCGGTGCGAGCGGTTGTTCATGCCGTAGTCGGCTTGCATGGTCGCCTTGGAATACTGGCCGGGGGTGGCGTCGGCCGGCAGTTGGCGCTGCAAGACCTCCGCCACCAACGCACCGTCGGGTGTGTGGATGTGGCTGCTGAACGAGCCCTGGTTCTGGACCGCCTGCGAGGGGTTCGGACCGCGGTCGTTCGCTATGTTGGTCACCGTAACGGTGTCGCCGGAGGTCTCGAATAGCCACACGGCGTCGTCCCAGTCGCCACTGTCATTCCATTCGAACCGCATTTCGTAAGATGCCGAGCCGAACTCGCCGTTCTGGGCTCGAACGTGGACGCCGGGCTCCAAAGGGATTATCTTCGGTCCGCCGCCGTAACGGATCAGCTCGCACCACCCCACGTCGTCGGTGGGCACTGCCACTTGGTCGCTGACTTCAACGGTACTCTCGGGGCAGATGTACATGCCGCTCTGGTGTTCCAGAAAATCGCGAAGGGCCGAAGGCCACTCTTGCGAAGCGACCGGCTCCAACTTCAACTCAAGATATCCCGCGGCGGCGATGCCCATTTGATGCAAGTTGTTTTTGCACTGCGTGTTGCGCGCCGCCGCGCGAACCGCTTGCACGGCCGGCAACAACAGCGACATCAAGATGCCAATGATCGAAATCACCACCAATAGCTCGACCAGCGTAAAACCCGATCGGCTCGGTTGACGGCACGGAACCATACTCATTCGTGATCGAATCATTGTCTCTGATCCTCGTAGAACTGCTGGATACGCGGTCCGGAATGGACAAAGTCCGCCCTGATCTTCGCGATGATCTCCTGCCGCTTCTCGATCGGGTCGTTCGCACGGAATCCGAAGTCCGCCCCGAGGATCTTTCGGACCGCCGAGCCGGCGCGGCCACGTACCGTCGGATCGGGATGCTCGAGCAATTCGATCACGGTCGGCAAGCTGCGATGATCGCGGCTCTTCATCGTCGCCTGCAGCAGCGGTGCGATCACCTCGGGCTCATGCCGCCGATGCGCCGCCAGCGCCGTACGCACCTCGACGCGCGCCATCTCGCCGTGCCGGATCAAGTCGCGCGCGGCTTCAACCTTCGTCTCGACCGTCACTCCCTCATTGAGTCGCTCGGCAACCACCTCGGGCGGGTCCAGGGATTCCGTTGCCTCGGGGATGAAATACCAGGCGGCCGTGGCCCCCACGGCGACCACTGCGACGGCGATGATGGCATAATGAACGTAGTCTCGATTCACTGGCCGATAACCTCGCGCTGCGTCAGGACCGTGGAAGCGTCGGCACCCCGCGCATCGGGACCACGATCACCACCTGCGCGCAGTAAGAATGCCCGATGTTCACGTTGGAGTCGGTCGAATCTCATCTCGGCGATGCTCCGCCACGGGGCCTGATCGATGACGGTTCGACTTGCTTCTGCCCATTGTATTGGATTATGCCGGGCTGTAAACACATTTTCAAGACAAAACGCATTGAATTTCAGGGCAGGGCCACCTATGCCGAAATGGCAAGAAAAACAAGAGAAAAACGGACCCGCATCATCGTGTCCTGGCGGAGCGGGGGAACCCCGGGACATAACACCTATAAGGGGGTTCCGCACGGAATTCCCCCCAGGGAGCGGCCGAAGGGAGACCTGCGTCGAGTTCGCGCTTCCTCATCCGGAATCGTCCGCGCGAGGCGATTTCCCGGGCCCCGGGGGTTGCGTCGCCAGCCTCCGGCGGAAACAATGGTCCATTTGCGGCAGGACCTGTTAACGGGTGGGGCGTCTTGCAAACGGCTTGCCCCCTGCCCTAGAATGGCCGTCCTGCGTCCTGTGGCGAGCCGATTGGACCGTCCGCACCGGGCAAACAGCCCGCGTCGGGCAAAACGTGGGGAGCACTCGGTCGAAGATGGATCCGACTTCTATCGTTGCCTACGTGGTACTCTTTGCCGCGGTGGGTTTTCTGTTTCTGTTTGCCGCATTGCTGGCGGGCCGGCTGGCGCGCCCCAAGGATCCCACGCCCCAGAAGCTTGAGACCTACGAGTGTGGCGAACCGAGCATCGGGTCGAGCTTCGTGCAGTTCGATCTGCGATTCTACGTCGTCGCCCTGATCTTCCTGATCTTCGACGTCGAGGTGGCCTTCTTCTTTCCCTGGGCGACCGTGTACGGGAAGACGGCGCAGTTGACCGATATCGAGCAGCGTCTGGCGGTGGCCGAGGCGAGCGATCAGCCCGACGACGTGGCGACATACTCCGACCAGAAGAACGAAATCGCCGGCCAAATGGGCATGGACGATCCGAAATACGACGACCTGCGCCGCTTGGGGCTCGTGCTCATGGCGGATATCGGCGTCTTCTTCGCCGTGCTGATGGTCGGATTCGCCTACGTCTGGTGGCGGGGTGACATAAGCTGGGTTCGGGCGATCGGGCCACCTGCCGCGGCCGAGATACAAGCCTCGTCGACCGCGACGGTGCAAAGCTAAGCGAGAACGTGCGGGAAATCATGGAAACGCAAGCCATCATCGACAAACTACGCGAGAAGTTCGCCGCCGAGATCGTCGGCAGCGATCTTGAGACGTTCGACCCCTGGGTGGAAATCACGCCCGGGAGCGTGCCCCAGGTGGCCCAGTTCCTGCGCGACGATCCCCAGTTGCGGTTCGATCTGTTGCACTGCGTTACGGGGGTCGACTACTTCGAGCCCGACGAGAAGAAAGCGGCCAAGGTCGACTGGGAGCCGCACGTCGAGGTAATCTACCACCTCTCCAGCATGGCCCAGCGGCACCGGTTGGTGCTCAAAGTGACCCTGCCTCGCTGGAAGGACGACACGCCGGGCCAACTGCCCGAGGTACCCACGGTAAGCCACCTCTGGAACACGGCCAACTGGCACGAACGGGAAGTGTTCGACCTGTCGGGAGTGCGATTCGTCGGCCATCCCGACCCGCGCCGAATGCTCTGCCCCGAGGATTGGGTAGGACACCCCTTGCGAAAAGATTACGAAATGCCGACCGAATATCACGGGATCCGAGCGAGGTAGCAATCGATGTCGTTGGAGCGGCTTGATCCCGAAATGGTCGAATTCGACGTCCGCACGGACGAGATGCTGATCAACATGGGCCCGCAGCACCCGAGCACCCACGGCGTGTTGCGGCTGCTGTTGCGCACCGACGGCGAGGTGGTCACCGACGTCACGCCGCACATCGGCTATCTGCACCGGTGTGCCGAGAAGATCGGCGAAAACGTCACCGCCCGGCAATGGATTCCCTACACCGACCGGATGGATTACCTCGCGGCGATGAACATGAATCTCGGCTGGTCGCTCGTGGTCGAGAAGCTGTTGGGGCGGGAAGTGACCGAGCGAACCCGGCACGTCCGGGTGTTGGTCTCGGAATTGAATCGCATCGCCAACCATCTGGTGGCCGTGGCCGCCTACGGGTTGGATTTGGGTAATTTCACGCCCTACGCCTGGACATTTCGCGAGCGGGAGAAGATCCTCGACCTGTTCGAGGAAGTCTGCGGCGCTCGGCTGACGTGTAGTTACATCGTTCCCGGCGGGATAACGGGCGATTTTCCGGCCGGTTGGCTCGATCGGTGCGAGACGTTTCTTCAGGAATTCGAGCCGATCATCGACCAGTTCCATTCCCTGTTGACCAACAGCGCGATCTTCATCCGCCGCACCGGCGGAATCGGCGTCCTTTCGCCCGAGATGGCGATCGACTACGGATGCACCGGGCCCGTGTTGCGGGGTTCGGGGGTGAAGTGGGACGTGCGGCGCGACGGCGACCCGTGGTACACCCGGATGTACGAAGACTACGAGTTCGAGGTCATCGCCGAGATTGACGGCAAGTATCCGCAAGACCAGGAGTACCCGCCGGTCCCCGAGGCGGTCGTGCTGGGCGACAGTTGGCATCGCTACTACGTGCGGATGCTCGAGGTGGTGCAGTCGATGCGGCTGATTCGGCAGGCCATGGAGTTTTATCGCCAGACGGACCCCCAGTGGAGCGACCCGATCAAGGTGACCGAGAAGCTGCCCAAGGGTCAGGTCTACCTGGAGACCGAGGCGCCCAAGGGTCAGATGGGGTTCATGGTCATCGGCGACGGCACGGCCAAGCCGTGGCGCGCACGGGCTCGCAGCAGCAGCTTCTGCAACCTCTCGGTCGTTGCCGAGCTATGTCGCGGTGGCCTGATTGCCGATGTGCCGGCGGTCGTCGGTTCGTTGGATTTGGTGTTGGGGGAGATTGATCGGTAGGGGGTAGGGACTAGGGATTAGGGATTAGTAACGCGCTCGGCGCGGGTCTCGCGACCTCGCCGATAACCGATAACAGACAACTGACATAGGGCCGAAGGATCCGTGGCCAAGTTCTTTATTGAATATCTGGATTCGCTGAGTATCCCGATCTTGCCCGAGTGGATCGTCCACGCGTTGGTTTACCTGATCGTGGGGCTGGTGCAGTGCGGCGTGCTGCTGGCCATTGTGATGGTCAGCGTGGCGGTATTTACGTGGATGGAGCGGAAGATCGCCGGACGGATTCAGGATCGGCTGGGTCCCACCCGGACGGGCGGTCGTTTCGGTTGGCTGCAACCGCTGGCCGACGGCATCAAGCTCTGGACCAAAGAGGATCTCGTTCCCAAGAATGCCGACGGGCTGTTGTTCCGCGTGGCTCCGTACATTGCGTTCTGCGCGTCGTTTACCGTCTTCCTGGCGCTGCCGTTTTCCGACGGTTGGGTGGCGCAAAACCTCAATGTAGCCGCCTTCTTCGTGCTGGCCGTGGCCGGGTTGGAAATCTTCGGAACCATCCTCGGCGGTTACGGATCGGGGTCGAAATGGTCGCTCTTCGGGGCCATGCGCGAAGCGGCTCAGGTGGTTAGCTATGAAGTGCCGCTGGGACTCTGCGTGCTGATTCCCGTGATGATCGCCGGCAGTATGAACCTGGTGACTATCGGCAACATCCAGGCCGGACTGTTCACCAACTGGCTGATCTTCCACGACCCGTGTACGTTCATCACCTTCTTCGTCTACGGCACCTGTGCCGTGGCCAGTGTGAATCGGGCGCCGTTCGATTTGGCCGAGGCCGAGAGCGAACTGGTGGCCGGGTTCATGACCGAGTACTCGGGCTTTCGCTGGTCGATCTTCTTCATGGCCGAATACGGGTCGATGCTGGCCGTCAGCGCCCTGGCCACGACCCTGTTCCTGGGCGGATGGAACGGCCCGGTGCCGGTAACCGAGTTGCTCGGCTGGACGGAGGCCGCCGGCGCCCACCCGGTGTTGGTACAACTGGGCAACCTGCTGGGGGCGGCCAACTTCCTCTGCAAGACGTATATCGGCGTGACCGTGATGATTTGGGCCCGCTGGTCGTTGCCCCGCTTGCGCATCGATCAGGTGATGACCACCTGTCTGAAATACTGCTTGCCCATTGCCGCGGCGATGCTGGTCGGAGCGACGCTCTGGCTCTATGCGTTTCCCGGCGGGATGATCCTCAAACAGCGGCTGCCGGACGTGAGTTCCCAGGTGCCGTCGGACTCCTGCGGCACGAAAACAGGAGACGGCTAATCGTGGAAGCAATCAACTGGCATTCGTTTTTCTTCCTGCTGTTCGGCTTGGCCGCCGGTGGGTTCGCCCTGGCGGTGGTCCTTAGCGGCAACATCGTGCGGATGGGCTTCTACCTGATTATGTCGCTGGGTGCCGTGGCCGGGCTGTTTTTCCTGGCCGGAGCCGAATTCGTCGGCGCCATGCAACTAATGATCTACGTCGGTGGGACGATGGTTCTGCTGGTCTTCGGTGTGATGCTTACCGCCCGAGGGCCGTTTGTTTCGATGAAAACGCCCGGCGGACAGTGGGTGCTGGCGACGATCGTGGGCGGATCGCTGTTGGTCATGCTGCTGCATACGGCCGTCAGCGTCGATGACTGGCGAGTCAAGGCGGTGGCCGAAAAAGCCGAACTATCCGAGGAGCCCCCGGAGGTCGAACTGTCCGAGACGACCAATCCCGATCGGCTGGGCATGGCCCTGGTGGGCGTCCGTTCGGATCAACCCGACCCACGGCAGCCGGCCGAAGAGTTCGGCATGTCGGGATACTTGCTGGCTTTCGAGATTGTTTCCGTTCATTTGCTGGTCGTGCTCATCGGAGCCGCGTATCTGGCGAGGACGAAGAGAGTAGGGAGCAGGGACTAGGGACTAGTAACACGCGCTCGGCGCAGGTCTCTTGACCTCGCCGTGAATTGATCACTAGATACGAACCACTGATAACGCCATGGACCTACTAACCGAACCTGTTGGGCTGTCGCACTACTTGGTCGTCGGGGCGATTCTGTTCGTCTGCGGCGTGCTTTGCATGGCCATCAAGCGGAACGCCCTGGGGGTGTTGATGGGGGTGGAATTGGTGCTCAACGGGGCGAATCTCAATTTCATCGCCTTCAGCGCACCCTACTTACGGGCGGACAGCCAATACGCGACCGGACTGGACGGCCATCTGATCGCCATGTTCGTGATCGTATTGGCGGCGGCCGAGGCGGCCGTAGCGCTGGCCATCGCGCTGAACTACTACAACAACCACGCCACTATCGACGTCGACGAGGGCGACGAACTGAAGGGCTGATGGAACTCGATAAAATACTACCGCTGCTGTTGATAACGGCCTGGCTGCTGCCGCTGGTCTCGTTTACCGCGATCGTCCTGTTCGGCCGGCGGATGGGCAAAGCGGGACGCGGGGCCGGGTTCGTGGCCACCGGGGCCATCGTGGCCGGGTTTGGCCTCTCGCTGGTCGCCCTGATCGCCTGGCTGGTCAAGGATCCCACCGCCGCGGGAGGCCCGGGCTTCGCCGTTTCCGACTCGCTGTACGCGCTGGGTACGTTCGGCAAGCTGACCATCTCTATCGGCTACTACATCGACACCCTGACCATCGGCATGTTTATGATGGTCACGCTCACCGCCTCGTGTATCCACGTCTATTCGTTCGGCTACATGCACGAGGAAGAGAAGGAAGTCACCGACCCCCTGGTCACCCTCTCCGACGGCAGCAAGCTGCGCCGCCCGGGGCGTTTCTACCGCTTCTACCAGTACCTGTCGCTGTTCTGCTTCAGCATGTTGGGGCTGGTGATCGCCGGCAACGTGGCCATGGTGTTCGTCTTCTGGGAACTGGTGGGCATCTGCTCCTACCTCCTCATCGGGTTCTATATCGAACGCCGCAGTGCCTCCAACGCGGCCAACAAGGCGTTTATCGTCAACCGCGTCGGCGATTTCGGTTTCGTGCTCGGCATCGCGGGCGTGGTCTATTTCACCGGCTCGCTCGACTACCTAGACGCCTTTGCCGCCGGCCCGCAGATCGCTTCCAGCACGATTACGCTGTCAGCCGAGTGGTCGGTGTCGGCGATCACCCTCATCTGCATCTGCCTTTTCATCGGCGCGATGGGCAAGTCGGCACAAGTGCCGCTGCATGTCTGGCTGCCGGATTCCATGGAAGGCCCGACGCCGATCTCGGCGCTGATCCATGCCGCCACCATGGTGACCGCCGGTATCTACATGGTCGCGCGCCTCTCGCCGCTCTTCGAGCAATCCGAGGCTGCGATGTCTTTCGTGCTGGTGGTGGGCGCTACCACGGCGCTATTCATGGGCGTGCTGGGCGTCGTCAACAACGACATCAAGCGTGTGGTCGCCTACTCGACGCTCTCGCAGCTTGGCTACATGACCGTGGCGCTCGGCGTGTCGGCGTACAGCGTCGCGATCTTCCACCTCATGACGCATGCTTTCTTCAAGGCGCTGCTGTTCTTGGCCGCCGGCTCGGTGATCATGGGGATGCACCACGAGCAGGACATGCGCAAGATGGGCGCGCTCGCGAAATGGATGCCGATCACCGCCACGACCTGCTGGCTCGGCGCGCTCGCCTTGATCGGCACGCCGTTCTTCTCGGGGTTCTATTCGAAGGACTTCATCATCGAAGCCGCCCACGAGTCGCAGCGCTGGGGCGCGACCTACGCCTATATCTGCGTGCTGGCGGGTGTGTTCATCACGGCGCTCTACACCTTCCGCATGATCTTCATGACCTTCCACGGCGAGGCTCGCTGGGGGAAGGGCGATACTCCGCACGAGAGCCCCTGGGT
>JABMRP010000759.1 GCA_013202535.1 Planctomycetota bacterium | reverse complement strand
CGCGGGTTCACCGGCCGCGACGTGGTCGTGAAATTCGCCGGCAACTACCACGGGCACGCCGATAGCCTGCTGGTCGCCGCGGGCAGCGCGGCCGCCACGTTGGGCGTGCCCAATTCCCCCGGCGTGACGCCCGGCACGGCCCAAGACACGATGGTGCTGAAGTACAACGACACCGATGCCCTGCATCGGGCGTTTACCGAGCACGGTAGCCGCATCGCTTGCGCGATCGTCGAACCGGTGGCCGGCAACATGGGCTGCGTCAAGGCGTCGCCCGGTTTTCGCACCGCGTTGCGCGAGCTAACCGAGAAGCACGGCGCGCTCTTGATCTTCGACGAAGTGATGAGCGGATTCCGCGTGGCTTACGGCGGCGCGCAAGAGATATTCAACATTCTCCCGGACCTAACCACCCTGGGCAAGGTCGTCGGCGGAGGACTGCCCGTGGGAGCGTACGGCGGCCGGGCCGACATCATGGACCGGATGTTGCCCGCCGGAGAAGTCTTTCAGGCCGGAACGCTCAGCGGCAATCCGTTGGCCACCGCCGCGGGGATCGCCACGCTGGAGATCCTTCGCGATAGCTCGCCGTACGAACAACTCGGGCGGATGACGACTCGCCTGGCCGGGGGACTGGAGGAAGCGGCCCGCGCGGCGGGCATCGCGTGTTCGGTCGGCCGGGTCGGCGCCATGATGACCTTCTTTTTCCATCCCGGGCCGGTTACCGACTGGGACACGGCCGCCGAGTGCGACACGGCCCGATATGGGCGTTACTTCTGGGGGCTGATCGAGCGTGGCGTCTACATGCCGTGCAGTCAGTACGAGGCCCTGTTTCTCTCCACCGCCCACACCGAAGCCGACATTGATGCCACGATCGCCGCCGCCGGTGAAGTGATGGCCGAAATCGCGTGAGGGGCTTCTCTCAATTTGCAATAACCAATGGCCAATTTGCAATCGTCTTCTTCGCCAGTGGCCTCCTCTGGGTACGCAGGGGAAGATTGCAAATTGGCCATTGGTTATTGCAAATTGCAAATTGGGAAGGTTGGACCCGTTCCAGCGACTCTCAACTGCAACTCACCCCTGCGGGCGCTGCTCCCATTTTTCTTCCGCCGCGCTGCGGCGCGAGTATCGTGGGGCCAGGGTCCAGAGATCGTCGCGCTGGCCGTCGGTCCAGAGCCGATGAGCCAACGCAGCCACCGCGGCGGCGGTGGGCGACCAATATTGGGGTGCCAGGGGAGCCAGTCCCGGCGGCACGCGATCGGCCCATTTGTGCAGAATCGGACCGCTGATCGGCGTTCCTTCGTCGAGGCGGTCGAACCAGCGGTCCAGTTCGATCAATTCCGGCCCTTCGATTGCCGTGAAGTGGCCGCTGGGGCCGCGTTGGAATAGCCCTGCCACGACCTCTCCTCGCTGGGCGTCGACGGCCACTCCCAGCTTTGCCAGGTGCGGCGGGGCCGCCGAAGCAATGACCTCCAAGGTGTCAACCGCCAGAACTTCCGCGCCGGCGCAATACGCCAAGGCTTTGGCGGTGGTGATTCCGACCCGCAGGCCCGTGAAGGAGCCGGGACCCCGCACCGCGGCCACCAACTGCACGTCGGTCGCTTTCCAGTCCAACGAGGTCATCAGGGCACGCACCGCCGGAGCCAGCGCCTGGGCACTGCGGAGATTGCCGTCTAAAGCCAACTGCTGCAACAGGTTACCGTCTTGCATGGCGGCCACGCTGCCGATCCGTTCGGTGGTTTCCAATGCCAGAATGCGTACCATGGCTCCGTTGTGAAATCCAAAAGAGGGGGGGTAAGTTGGGGATTAGATGAAGCATCTCGACCGCTGGTCGCCCGGGGGGCAACGGGCCACAGAGCGTACTTCAGCGGGCCGCTCCCCGCAAGGGGGCCTCTCCACTTGACCGCCCATATCCCGAACAATACACTGAGTGCTGGTTTTCGGCAATCCGATCGGTCCACGTATTGAGGTGTGTGGCAACTTAGCCATCGCGCCGCAAATCTCCAGGAGTATTTGGGCGTGAAACGGGCTCTGATAAGCGACGTCCACAGTAATCTGGAAGCTCTTCACAACGTACTTGACGACATTCGTCAACAGGACGTCTCCGAGATCTATTGCCTCGGGGATATCGTCGGCTACGGGCCGAATCCTCGCGAGTGTGTCGATTTCGCGATGAAGTGCGACGTTTGCCTGCTGGGCAATCACGATCAGGGGGCGCTGTTCGATCCGGAAGGTTTCAACTCCGGAGCCGAAAGAGCCATCTTCTGGACGCGCGACCAGTTGGAACGTGGGGACGGCAACGCCGCGGCAAGCCAGCGACGCTGGGATTTCCTCGGTGAACTGCCCCGCAATCACCAGGAAACCAACCTGCTGTTCGTCCACGGATCGGCCAGAAACCCGCTCAATGAGTACGTGTTTCCCGAGGATATCTACAATCAGCGCAAGCTCGAAAAGATCTTCGCCCTGATCGAGCGGTATTCCTTCCAGGGACACACCCACGTGCCCGGCGTATTCAGCCAAAGTTGCGAGTTCTACACCCCCGAGGAACTCAACTATGAATTTCCGCTGGGCGAAGACAAGGTGATGGTCAACGTCGGGTCGGTGGGCCAGCCGCGGGACGGCGATCCGCGGGCGTGCTACGTCATCTTGGAAGATGAGAAGCTCACGTTCCGCCGCGTCGAGTATCCGCTGGAAGAGACGATCGAAAAGATCCACGGAATTCCCGACCTGGACAATTTCCTCGGGGACCGGCTTCGCGACGGGCGATAATCCCCCGCGGTCCCACGTCGGGCAAAACCGATGTCGGCCGAGAGACGTCTCGGAGTATCCCTCCTGCCGCCGGGTGGCCATTCTTGGGTTTACTGTAGAGGGGTGTGGCCATAACCCGTCTTTCGGACTCGGATGTCCGCAACCGGTTGCCATTGCATGTCGTGCGGCCACACGGGAAGATAGTAGAATTCAACCGGCCGCGCGACCGACCTTTTACTCGTAACAAGATCGAGTCCCCCCCCCACACTGGCTTGCCGCTCGAGGTTTTCTGGCATGGAAAAACGTTTCATCCTGTTCCTGTTGCTCTCATTTGCCATTATCTACACGTTTACCCCGAGGCCCGATCCTCAAGCCCCCGAGGAGGGTAACCAAGAGGAAGTGGCCCAGAATGACGAGAACGAGAAGGCGGATGCGGACGAAGATGCGGCCAAACCGCCCGCCGACAAGGTGGACCCCGAGGATGGTCCCAAGGAGGAGAATCCGGACGAGCCCGGACAGACTCCCGACCCGGCCGAGCCAAAAGATCCGCCGGAGGAGCCCCCAGCCGAACCGGCCGTGGCCGTCAAACCGGCTGCCGTGCCGGATTCCCCGGAACAATGGGCGACGCTTGGCTCGGCCGATCCGGAGAGTCAATATCGGATGCTGATCACGCTGACCAGTCGTGGGGCGGCGGTCACGCGGATCGAATTGAGCAGTGAGCGCTTCCGAGATATCGAAGATCGAAGCGGCTACCTTGGCCACGTCGCCATGGACGAATTTGCCCGGGGAGTGGGTTGCCCCGTCGATGTGGTTGGACCCGGGACCCCGGCCGCGGAGGCCGGGCTGAAACCCGAGGACACGATCCTCAAAGTAGACGATCAGGAAATCACCGCCGCCGGGGAAGACGCGCCGGGAGTTGCCCAACAACTTCGCGATCTCTTGGCGAGCAAGAAGCCGGGCGACGAGGTCACGCTGACCGTCCGGCGGGGCGGAGACGTGTTTGAACTCCAGCCCGTCGCGCTGGGACGCCGGCCGTTGGAGGTGGTGCGTCCCGAGGCCGACGATCCCCTGTCGTTTCGGATGACTCCCTACTCGATCGACGGCACGGTTCTCACAGCCACCCAGCAAGAGAGGTTTCTCGGCGGCAGTTGGGAGATTCTGGGCGCCCGCACAAAGAAGGATGTATTGGCGGGCCGTCTGGAAAAGGACGGGGCGAACGGCGCCGACCAGAGCAGCGAGGACCAAGTCGTCTTCTTCCGCACGATGCCGGACGAAGGTCTGGTCGTGTTCAAGACATTCCGGCTGGAGAAGGTTCCGACCGATGAGCTGGAGAACGACGTCTACCCGGCCTATCACCTGGAAATGGACGTCGAGATCCACAACACGGGCGACGCCATGCACAAGGTGGCGTACCAACTCGACGGGCCGACCGGTCTGCCGACCGAAGGGTATTGGTATGCCAACAAAGTGGGCCGCGGTATGGGATCCCCGGGGCTTCGCGACGTGATCGTTGCCTTCGACGGGAACACGGAGCCCAAGGTTACGCCTTGCCCGGATATCGCCACCGACGCCATTGCCGACGAGGACGACGACCCCGAGGTCGAGGGGCTGCCCTGGGAAGACCAGGCCATCACCTACATCGGCGTCGATGCCCAGTACTTCTCCGTCGTGATGATTCCCAAACGCGACGACGAGTGGGTGAACTACTTCGGGAAGGGCGAAGCGGAGGCGGACATCTGGTTCGCCGAATCGCGGCCTATCTGCGTCGGCGCGGTCGACGAAAAGTGGAAGAAAAAGGCCAACACGTCGTACCGTATGATCAGCCAGGAATACGAGATCGAGCCCAGCGAGTCGCTGCGGCAGCGATTCACCGTGTTTGCCGGTCCGAAGAAACCCGAGTTGTTGGCCCACTACAGCCTGGGCGAATTGGTCTACTACGGATGGTTCGGATTGATTGCCAAGCCGCTGCTGGGCCTGCTGCACTTTTTCTACGGCATCGTGGGCAACTATGGATTGGCGATCATCATGCTGACGGCCGTCGTGCGGCTGGCCATGTTCCCGATGAGCAAGAAGCAGGCGATGAACGCCCAGATGATGGCCAAGTTGCAGCCGGAGATCAAGAAGCTTCAGGAGAAGTACAAGAAGAACCTCGAAGAGCGGACACGCAAGCAGCAGGAACTGTTCCGCAAACACAACTACAACCCGCTGGCCGGCTGCCTGGTGATGTTTGTCCAATTGCCGATTTTCATCGGCTTGTATCGTTCGCTGATGGTCGACGTCGAGCTTCGCCAGGCGCCGCTGTTCGGGTCGGCGATTCGCTGGTGCTCGAACCTTTCGGCGCCCGACATGCTCTGGTACTGGAAGGGCGTGATTCCTGCTTTCTTCACCGACGGGAATGCCATCTATGTCTTGGGGCCCTATCTGAACGTCTTGCCGCTGATGACCGTCGTTCTCTTCCTCATGCAGCAGAAGATGTTCATGCCGCCGCCGGCCGACGATCAGGCCGCCATGCAGCAGAAGATTATGAAGTTTATGATGATCTTCATCGGGCTACTCTTCTTCAAGGTTGCCAGCGGCCTGTGCCTTTACTTCATCGTTTCGAGTCTTTGGGGGCTCGGCGAACGGCAGTTCATGCCCAAAATCGACGCTGGAAAAGACACTCCGCCGGAACCGGTGGTCAAGTCCGAGGAGAAATCGAAAGAGACGCAGCCTCGCTCCGGGGGAACTGCCGGCGGCAACGGCGCAGCGAAGCGGAAAAAGCGAAAGAAGAACCGGGGCCGGAAATGAGCGGGCGCGGTGATGCCGTTTGACCCCGACGACACGATCGTTGCGATTGCCTCGCCCCCCGGTGCCGCCGCTCGCGGGATCGTGCGGCTCAGCGGGCCCGACGTGGCCCGTTGCCTACGCCGCTGTTTCACCCCCACCGACCGTGCCGAGTTGCCCGCCGACGGCCGGCCGGTCGTGCTTCGAGGCAGCTTCGAGCTGTCGGGTGCCACGGGCGTCTCGCCAGTGCCCGACAAGGAACCCGGCCAAAACGACCCTGCCCCGACGTCGCTGCCCTGCGATCTTCTCTACTGGCCGTCGAACCGAAGCTACACCGGCCAACCGGTCGCGGAAATCCAAACGATCGGCTCCCGGCCGCTACTGGAGGCCGCGGTTCGTAGCGCCTGTGCCGCGGGCGCCCGGCTGGCACAGCCTGGTGAATTCACCCTCCGGGCCTTCCTCGCCGGACGTATCGACCTAACGCAGGCGGAGGCCGTGTTGGGGGCCATCGACGCGGTCGATTCGCGCCAGCTCGATACGGCCTTGATGCAATTGGCCGGCGGTCTGGCACACCCATTGCACCGCCTGCGCGACGATCTGACCGATCTGCTGGCCCACTTGGAAGCCGGGTTCGATTTCGCCGACGAAGACCTCCCATTCATCACGCCCGAGCAGATCGAGCGGCAATTGGGCGCGGCGATCGACGTCGCCGAGCGGCTCGCCCGGCAGATGTCCCTGCGAAGCCGATCGGCCGATGCGGTCGAGGCCGTGTTGATCGGCGAGCCGAACACCGGCAAGAGCAGTCTCTTCAACCGCCTGACCGGCCAGCCCGGCGCGCTGGTCTCCGAGCAGCCCGGCACCACGCGCGATTACCTTGCCGCGGAGATCGACCTCGACGGCGTTGCTTGCCGTTTGATCGACACGGCCGGCATGAGCAACGCATCGTCCGGCGCGCCCTGGAGTGTCGAAGCGGCGGCGCAAGCGGCCACGGCCGAGCGACTCGCAACGGCCCGAGTGCGGATCCTCTGTATCGACGGGAGCCGCCCGACGACACCCACCGAGCAGCGCCGGCTCGACGAACGGTCCGACGGCCAGTATCTGGTCGTGGTGACAAAAACCGATCTGCCACTCCGGGCCGACGTGGCGCGTTCGGCCGTGCATACCAGCAGCGCGACCGGTACCGGCATCGAAGAACTACGGGACAGTCTGCGGCAGGCCGTGCTGGCAGCATCGGGTTCGGAAACACAAGTGGTGGGCACCACCGCCGTGCGAT
>JABMRP010000758.1 GCA_013202535.1 Planctomycetota bacterium | reverse complement strand
GTCGTGAAAGAAGAAGCGTCCATCGGCACTGAGCACCGCCCCCCCACGGGCAGACTTCTGTGAATGGCTCGTCTTTTCCGTCTTCGTGAAGCCGTAGGGTCCCACGCGGAACGTCGAGACGATCGAACTGCTTAGCCCGGAATTCCCGTGGAGCAAACGACCGCGGAATGGGTCGTACTGGCAGTTGCCCGCGTGGCCGACCCTCCTCATTCGGCCCAGTTCGGTCACCGCAACGTTGTCTTCGGGCCATCGGTTCAGCGAAATGGCAATCCATCCACCGCCGTTTTGGAGGACAAACGTTTCGGCCGACACGACCTCGACGCGAAAAGCGATTTTCGGGGCCGGCGCCACTTCCCAATCACCGCTGGCCAACGTCATGCGGTGTACATAGTGGGGCTCGATACCTGTACCGTAAGCATTACTCTCGCGACCGTGGTCGACGGCGTATACCACGCGCCCATCCGGTGAAATGTCCATGTCGGTAAAGCGATGACGCGCGAACTGCGTGCTGAGCACCCTACCGGCCACGGCGTCAAGAAGACGGATTTGACTCCCGGAGTTACGTACCAGAATCCACTTTTCGGCCGGCAGAGGCAGAATCTGGCCAACGTCGCCGTCTACTTTGAAGCGAGCTATCTCGCGCAGGGCCTTACCACGACATACGCTATCCGCTGTGTAACGTGTGATGCCATTGTCCGCGATCTTGTTCGCCTTGACGAGTCCCCCCGTGTCCCCGATCCAGTAAGCAGCTTTGCCAACAACGATATTGCCGTCGCGGACGATGATCTCGTATTTGGCCGACGGAGCTTCGACGCGAGGATGACGAAGCGTGAATTTACGCATCCTGGCAATAGGCACGACAACCGTCTTGCCGTCCAACGTGAATTCCAGATCAAGATCGGGCAAGTCGTCCAAGTGGTGTTCTTCTCCCGATCGCACGTGAACCACAAACCCGCCGGCGACTCTCTCGATCTTGCTGACGTCGCCGACTCGAAAACCATGCTCTCCAAAAGGGTCCTCGGCGTTGGCCAGCACCGCCCGGATCCCACCGTCCTTCAATTCCACGTCGCCCACGGGAGGTCCGGTAACCACCTGCTCCTTGGGCAGTTGCCAGGAGAAGTGATATCGCTTGTCCCTGGCCGGCTTCAGAGGTGTTTCCGATCGCTTGCCATGGACGTCCAGGACCACCGCCACGTTCAACTCGCGCTTGTGAAAGGGTTCATCTTGATCGACCGAGAAATCGATCTCCAGCGAGCCCGATTCCGTTGGCGCCGTTACGGAATGCACTTTGATTTTCGGCTTTCGCAAGAAGGCGTATAGTTTTCGGCTGGGAACGGCCATGCTGATCCCGGCGTTTTCCGCACCAACTCCCGTGCCCTCTTCCGCGATGCCCTGTACCATGCCGACGACGTTGCCTTGGCGGTCGACCAGCGGCCCACCCGACTGACCGGGCTCGAGCCGCGAGTCGAATTGAATCCGGTCCAGAGCCCCTTCTGATCTGTGCAGCAAGGTAACATGGGCAACGTTCACCGTGATTGTGGGATACTCCCCCAGTCGATTCGAGATTGCATCGCCCAGGGGAAATCCAAAGGCGATGACCGTGGAAGCCTCCGTCGGCCATCCCTTCTCTGCCACGTGCAGTGCCGTGAGGCCAGTCCTTTGAACGATCCGCAACAGGGCGAACCCCGTTTGAGCGGATCGGCGAATCACCTTCGCTTGGCACTTGCGCGAATTCTCTTCGCCGGGTTCGAGGACCAGCCACGCGTCTTGATCCACGTCGCCGACCACGTGAGAATTCGTCACGAAGTAGCCCTTGTCGACACAGAACGCCGTGCCAATTCCCTTGTCGTTCACGTCAAGCACCATCGCCGTCGCCTTCTTGCACCTCTGAATCACCTCTGGCGCAACCGCCTCTTGCGCTCTCAATGAAACCGTATCCAAACCCGAGAAGCAAACAAGAATTGTGACGCAGATCACTGAACGGGACACGGCACACCCTCCATTGGGAAAGGGAGAGAATCGGCGATTTCACATGTCTACCCTAATTATCCTGGCAGCATAAGAGGTGCGCCGCGTCGCATGGCCCACCGCGCGTCGGCTGAGATCCATAACTCTCTGGTCACACGGCTCAACCAATGGGCGAAGAGCCGTCCACGGAATCCTCCATCCCTGGTGATCACAATTGTCGACAATAGCGCTTCTTCCACCGCTTGTCAACCAATTATCTCGCGATGGCACTTTTTCCATACCGTATCTCTCAGTCGATGCCTGGCGGGGGGGACTGGTGTGTTATTGGACGCTTCTCTGCCCCGACACCATGGCCACGAACATTCGCGGCGTCACGATACTGCTTCAACTCTTCGACATGCCGCGGTCCGTGGCCTTCTACCGTGACGTATTGGGCTTCACGATTGTCTCGACCTCGGACCCCGGCGACAATTTCTACTGGGCCATGCTGAATCGGGACGATGCTTCGTTGATGCTCAACACGGCCTACGAAGACGGTGAGCGGCCGTCGGCACCTGATCCGGCACGCGTTGCCGCGCATGCTGACGCGATTCTCTATTTCGGGTGCGACAATATTGACGACGTCTACGCGCACTTTTGCGCCGAGGGCTGCGAAACCCAAGAGCCCATGACGGCGCACTACGATATGAGGCAAGTCTACACGAAGGACCCCGACGGGTACGAACTCTGTTTTCAGCATCCAATGGATAAAGCAAGGGAATAGAGGGAATAGGGAGAGCGCCGGGATAAACCGGCTTGGATTGGGAATCAAAGAGTCCCAACTCCTTCCGTGCAATCTCGCGTTTACTCCGCCGGCTTGTTGGAGTATCTTGCCGTTGGGGCGTTGGCTGTTCTCCGGATACCCGTATACGTGGTGTACTCTTCGATGCGCGCATGGTGGCGATTGTTGACGGTCGTTTTGCTGCTGGGGCTTCTGGCGCTGGGAGTCTGGGCGTACGTTCGCTGGCCGCGGTTGCAGTCCGCGTGGACTTGCCACGAGATCGGCAAAGCCAAGTCGTTTGCCCAAGCCCGGGAATTGATTCGCACCTTGGAGAGCGGGCCGCAATCCGAGGCCAAGCTGCGGGATCTGACCGGTGCGTGGGGTACGGGCAACCAGATGTTTGACTACTATCT
>JABMRP010000079.1 GCA_013202535.1 Planctomycetota bacterium | reverse complement strand
CTCGAGTCGCTCTTGCCCGCCGCCGGACTGACGACCGGCATCTCGCCGGGCGCGACCGCCCCTTATGCCACGCTCAATCGGCTTCACTGCCGCACCGTGCTGCGTAGCAACGCCGGCGACGCGGTCGACGAAGTCGCGCTGCGCGTAAGCATCTGGCACGACAACCACGACGACGGTCGAGCGATTTTGGAAGCCGTCCAAGGAGCCTTCGATCGCAGCGCCTTCTCCCTGGCCGACGGCCAGCGCGTCGTCGAGATGCGGCGGACCGACGACCGGGCCGTGCAGGACGGCGACAAGTGGAACTTCGTTATCGATTTTCTCGTCCGCGTATATCTTCCCTCAGGGACTTAACTCATGACACGAACGCTGCAAAGCAAGATCTTCGCCCAGGTGGGATGGACGTGGCGCGACGGTGCCGGTGCTTCGCCCGTGGTCGATAGCAGCCGGCTCAAGAGCGACGTCGATCTGGCCGACGGCTCGGGATCGGGTCAGGCCGACGCCGTCTGGCACGCCGAAAGCCGGATCCTGACCGCCGGCAGCGCCGAAACACTCGATCTCGACGCGCTGGAAAGCGAGTTGTTCGACAACACGCTCGTCGTCTCGCTGGCCAAAGTCAAGGCGCTGGTGATTGTCAACCGCAACATCACCGGCAGCGGACACTTGGCCGTCGGAGCCGCCGCGATCGATCCGTGGCATGAGCCGTTCGGCGATGCCGGCGACACGGTCAAAGTCATGCCCGGCAGTCCGCTGCTGTTGGCCAATGTTCTCGACGGATGGGATGTCGACACCGGCGCTACGGGGCTGCGAATCGCCGCGGTCGGCGACGACGTGACCTACGACATCGCCGTGCTGGGAACCATCGCCGACGGCGGCAGTTCGTCGTCCGGCGCCTAACGTGTTGACAGAACTCCCTCCCACTCGACTCGGAGAATCAAAGCCATGTCGGTCATCAGCGGAAAAGACGGAACGCTCTACCTGGGCGAAGATGAAGTCACCCCGGTCACCAACTGGCGACTGGTAAAGACCAGCGACAATAAGAACTACGCCGCCAACGACACGGGCGGCGCGAAGAAACGCGTGGCCGGCGTGAAGGACTGCTCCGGCACGCTGGAGATCAAGGCCGACGATACGGCAAACGTGCCTGTCGAGGAAGGCGACGCCGTGGCCTTGAAGCTCCACGTCGACGACACGGGCAACAACTACTACGACGTGCCCGCGATGATCGATCGGATCGAGGTCGACGTGGACATCGACCGGGGAGAGATCGTGGCCTATTTCGTCGCCTTCTCCGGGAATGGGACGATCACGGCCAACGGCATCCTGAGCACGACCGGCGGATCCGGATCGGGCAGCTAAACAACGGAGACTCTTGCGATGGACGGCTTGAATCAACTGACCGCCGCCGATGGGACGATCCGCATCGGCGAGCAGACGTTTCGCTTGGGGCAACTCACGCTTGCCGACTACGGCGAGATCGAAAATCGCGTCGTTTCCCGGCGCCGGGATCCGGTTTCCGTGGCCGTGGGGAATCTCGACGGTCTCGGCGAGAAGCAACAGGAGTTTCTGCTGGGACGCGCTTTCGACGAGGCCACCGGCGGCAAAGTGGCCAGCGCGGGAGAAATCGACCAGTGGAGACAAACGCCCGACGGAACCTGCTATCTCTTCTGGATGATGGTCCGAAAGAACCATCCCGAGATCACGCTCCAACGGGCTGCCCAACTGCTCGCAAGTCTGACGAGCGAGATCGAGCGGGAATTGCGCGGGCGCATGGAAGACGCCCTGGGGATGCCGGTGGGAAACTCGCCGGGCCAGACTCAACCGGCGACGATCACCTGATCGCCGACCGTCCGTTGCCCTGGTATCGGTGGGCGCGGCAGTTGAGCCTGGCTTATGGTTGGACTCCCCGAGAGATTGGCGAGATGACGATTGCCCAAGTGTGGATCTATCTGGCCGAGGATCCCGGTCCCGGGCGGGTTCGGCGCATGTCGGTAGCCGATGCCCGAGCGGTTTGTGCAAGGAGGCGGTCTCGTCGAAAGCACTGGATTGGCCGAATGATGGAAAGACATCGACATGCCGAATGAATCGTATACGCCGCCGGAAGGCATTGCCGAACTTGTCCAGGGGCAAAACCGCCTGGCCGATGCGATGCAGCGGGCAACCGAGTTTCTCGACGCCGTGGCCGACATGCGGCAGCGGCTCGACCGCCTGGCCCCGTCGCTGGAGCGGATGGCCGACCGGTACGAAACGCTTCCGCCGGCGATGCCGGCCGGATCGCGCCCGGCCGACGACACGCCGAGCGAGTCCCGATCGTCGGCGGCTCGCGCGGAAGACGCACCCCTCGGCCGCTGCGAACACGAGCGGTCGCTCGATTTGCTCGCCGGCGCGATGGCAAGTGTCTTCGATCGGAGACTGGCCACGGACCGAACGGCTCGAAGAGTCGACGCGGTGAGACAAGGCGGCTCGCGTTCGGGGTCGTCCGATGACTCTCGCCAAGCGGAGCTGTTGACCCTGGCTCGCGAGCAATTGGCATTGCATCGCTCGGCCATGGCCATGATCGAGCGAGTGCTGGAGAACCAGAGCAACGGCGAACCGCGCTGGGCGCCGTAATGAAGAAAAGGATCCACCGATGACCGTACCATTCAAGGAGCTTGCCGGTTCGCCGACCGAGGCGTACACGAAGGACGGATTCCGCGGCCATCGCGAGTTTCTCGTTGCCTGGTCCGACCGG
>JABMRP010000757.1 GCA_013202535.1 Planctomycetota bacterium | reverse complement strand
GCCTCGAAGCGGCGAAGCAAAACAAGAACCCCAAACCCGGTTCTCCGGAATCAAAACATGGTTCCGGAGGCTAGTAAATCCACACTTTCCCTCGGTCAACCTAATTGTCGCTAAAGGGCAGAACTAATTGACGCCGAACAGACGGAAAAGACGGCCTCGCTCCGCGAGATGGCTACTATACTCAAAATCGAAAATAAATAAACGGCCTGTCACTTACCCCGCCGGCCACGGCAATATAAAACACCATCAACACGACCAGCCCCACGCGCACCGGCGAGAGCGCCAGGACGGATCGAAAACGCGACTGATAGGCGAACTGGTACGCCCAGACCGAAAGGACCATCGCCAGCATGAGCAACGGGCAGCGCGGATCGGCCCAGCCGGAGGTGAAGATCCGCGTGACGATCAGCCGGGCGTCGCTCAGATTGTCGGCCCGGAAGAAGATCCACGCGAAGCTGACGAAGGCGAACGTACCCAGTTGCTTGATCAACACGGGCACGCGTCGGCGGTATGTTGCCGACCGCTCCAAAGCTCGAGTCAGCGAGAAGCCCAGTGCGTGGACCGTGCCCCAAGCGACGAACTTCCACATCGCTCCGTGCCACAACCCCGAAACGATCATCGTTAGGCAGATATTGACGTAGGTGCGAATCTCTCCCCGGCGATTTCCTCCCAGCGGAACGTAGACGTAGTCGCGGAACCAGGTCGACAGGCTGATATGCCAGCGGCGCCAGAAGTCGCCCAACCCGGTGGCCAGGTAGGGGTTGTTGAAGTTGAGCATCAGGCGGATTCCCATCATCCGCCCAATGCCGCGGGCCATGTCGGTATAGCCGCTGAAATCGAAGTAGATCTGCCAGGCAAAGGCGAACGTGGCCAGCAACAGGGCCGGTGCATGGGCGTCGCCCGGCGCGTCGTAGATACGATCGACGTACAGGGCCAGGTAATCGGCCAGGGCCACTTTCTTGAACAGCCCGACGACAAACAGCGACAGCCCGTCGGCCACGTCGCGGCTGCCGATCCCCGCCGGACGGCGCAGTTGGGGTAACAGATTGCGTGCCCGCTCGATCGGCCCGGCCACCAACTGCGGGAAGAGCGAGACGAACGTGGCGTAGCGCAGGAAGCTCGGCTCTCGCTCGATCCGGCCGCGATAGAAATCGATCGTGTAGCTCATCGACTGAAAGACAAAAAACGAGATGCCCACGGGCAGTAACACGTGGGGCTCTTCCAGAACATAAGGCCAGCCGACTGATAAGAGTAGGTTGTTGACGTTCTCGACGACGAACTCGCCGTACTTGAAAAATCCGAGCATCCCCAGATTATTCACAAGGCTCAAGCCGAGCCACGTTCGCCGGCGCCGGGAGCGCGACATGCCCAGCACGGCAACGTAGTCGACCGTGGTCGACCAGAGAATCAACAGCAGATAGAGCGGATTCCAAAACCCGTAGAAGACGTAAGATGCAAGCAGTAACCACGGCGTGCCCGCGCGGGTCTTCCTCAGGGCCAGGAAGATGGGGTAGAAGATCAGAAAGAAGACCGCGAACGTCCAGGTGTGAAATAGCATCGCGTTATCTTTCCGTCGCCATCAACACGCCCACGTGTGCTTCGACCGAGTCGGCCAACCCTTCCAGTCCGTATCCGCCTTCGAGGACCGAGACCAACCGCCCCTGGCAACACTCCCGGGCGATCGCTTCGACGGTGCGCGTCATTTCGGCATAACCGTCGGCCGAGACCTTCATGCCGCCGAGCGGGTCGTCACGGTGAGCGTCGAACCCGGCGGAGACGAGCACGAAATCGGGGTGAAACTTCAAAGCGGCCGGTTTGAGCACTTCGTCGATCGCCTTCAAAAACTCCTCGTCGCCGGCTCCGGCCGGAAGCGGTACGTTGAGCGTGAAACCCAATCCGGGGCCGGCGCCTTTCTCTTCCGCGCTGCCGGTGCCCGGGTAGAAGGGATACCTGTGGACGCCGAAGTAGAAGACGGTCGGGTCGTCGTAGAAGAGTTCTTGCGTGCCGTTGCCGTGGTGAACGTCCCAGTCGACGATGAGCACTTTTTTCAACTTGTGCTGCTGTTGAATGTATCGCGCGGCAATGGCCACGTTATTGAACAGGCAAAACCCCATCGCCTTTTCCTTGCAGGCATGGTGGCCGGGCGGACGAACGGCGCAAAATGCGTTGCGGATCTTGCCCGCCATTACCGCGTCGATCGTGGCGAGGATGCCGCCCACCGCCTCGACGGCTACCTGGTACGATTGCTTCGATGCGGGCGCGTCGACGAATCCGACGCCCTGCTCGCTGTTGCTCTTCACCCGATCGACGTGCCGGGCCGAATGCACGGCCGTGAGCCATCGCCGCTCGGCCGGCACGGGTTCGATGGACGCCATCTTCTCCAGCAGCCCTTTCTTCTTCAGCCGCTCGACGATGGCCGTCAGCCGCCCGGGGCGCTCGGGATGGCCGGCGCCCGTCTTGTGCTGGAGGTAGATGTCGCCGAAGAGGAAGCCCGTCGACGCTTTCGTCTCGGCGGCGGCCGTGTCGTCGTCGAGCGACACGCGTCGGACGCAACGAAACCCCAACGTCTGGCGGGGAAAACAGGCGTCGGCGAACCCCGGCGTGTCGGCCGCCCGATAGGCCGACTGGCAGGCGTCGGCGCTGCTGGCCCAGGAACCGCCGCGAAGCACATATTTCTCGCCCTCGGCCGGGCCGCGTGGATTGGCGGCCGCGTGGCTTGCGTACGCGTTTTCAGTGTAAATGTCGTTACACCACTCGGCCACGTTGCCGTGCATGTCGTAAAGACCCCAGGCATTGGGCTTCTTCGTGCCCACCGGGTGCGTCGTTTTCGCGCTGTTGTCCTTCAGCCAGGCGTGTTTCTCCAGCAGGCCCGGATCGTCGCCGAAGCCGTACCGGCCGTCGCTGCCGGCGCGGCAGGCATATTCCCATTCGGCTTCGCTGGGCAACCGATATCCGTTGGCCTCGAAATTGCACGAAGTGTCGTCGTTGTAACAAGGTTCGAGCCCCTCGTCGCGCGACCGCTCGTTGCAGTACATGGCGGCGTAATTCCAACTGACCATCTCCGCCGGCCGGTTATCGTCGCCCTGAAACAGCGACCCGTTGGTGCCCATCAGCCGGACGTAGTCGCGCTGCACGGTCTCGTAGCGGTCCATGAGAAACTCGTCGAGTTGCACTTCATGCACCGGCGATTGATCGGCCGCGCCGTCCTCGCTGCCCATCTGGAACCGGCCGGCGGGGATCCGCACCATCTCGATTCCGCCGGCGCTGGTGATGACCTCCGGCGGTTCCGGGGCGACCGGCGGCGACTCGTCGACCCGAGTGCAGCCGGCCAGCAGAAGCATCGCCACGATCGGCAGTCGCCCGGTCATGGCTTCTTCTCCGCTGGCACCCAGTCGGGTTCCTTGTTGCACTTGCCGTCGGTCGTAATGGCGACCGAGCGATTAGTCGCCGTCGCGTCGGCCACGCGGATATTCCAACCGTCGGCGCGGATGCCCACGATCTCGGCGACCAGGCCCAGCCGTTTGACCGACGGGCCCGTGCTATAGGCAACGTACTTACCGTCGGGTGAGAAGTCGATGTGATAGATCTTCGTCGGCTTCTGGCTGGTGACCACGTCGCGGGCGTTG
>JABMRP010000756.1 GCA_013202535.1 Planctomycetota bacterium | reverse complement strand
GGGATGGTGATCGGGGGGCTGTTCCGCGAGTTTATGATCAAACTGGCGGCCAACGAGATCCCCGGCGGAGGGCCCATCGAGGCGCTGATCCGGCTGGTGACCCAGCAGAACGTCGTCTCCGAGATGGAGCCGGGGTTGCGGACCGACGTGGCGAAAATGATCGACGGCGCCCTGCTGAAGTGTCTGGACGTCTTGATCCGGATCGTTCCCGATTTCGGACAATTTGGCTATGCCGACTATGTGGCTTACGGTTTCGATATCTCCGCCAACATGCTGGCGATTCGCATGTTGACCGCGCTGGGATATTTCTTGCCGGTATTTCTTGCCGGTTGCCTCTTCCTCAAAGTACGCGAGGTCGCCCGATGAACCCGCGCAATCCGCTGGCCAAGAAAATACCCTATGTGGTGGCCATTGTCGTGTTGCTGTTTCCGTTGTTTCTGCTCAGCCAGCCGTCGTCGAAACCGGCCCAGGGAGAACGGGAGAATCCCGGCGGCGTCCTGGCCAAGCTCCGCAAGGAGAACCGGCTCACCCACGCCGAATTGGGCACCATCGACCCGACCAGCGAGACCCTCAAGCTGGCCTCGCTGGGGATGCGCGGCATTGCGGTCAATATCCTCTGGCACAAAGCCAACGAATATAAGAAGACCAAGGACTGGACGAACCTCAAGGCGACGGTCAACCAGATTATCAACCTGCAGCCACACTACATCGGCGTCTGGAGATTCCAGGCGTGGAACCTGTCGTACAACGTCTCCGCCGAGTTCGACGATTACCGCGACCGCTTTCATTGGGTCATTCGCGGCATCGAATTCCTCCAGGAGGGGATCCGCAAGAACGACCGCACGCCGCGGCTTCATTGGGAAGTCGGGTGGTTCGTTTCGCAGAAAATCGGCCGCTCCGACGAGAAAAAAGAGTTTCGTCAGTTGTTCAAGAGCGATGTCTGCGACGATTTCCACGAATCCCTGCCGCATAAGATGCGCGACCCGTCGCGCGACAATTGGCTGATCGGCAAGAACTGGTTCCGCAGCGTCGAGGACATGGTCGATCGCAAAATCGGAAACATGGGCGGCCTAAGCGCGCTCCTCTATCGCTCCGACGCCCCCATGTGCCAGATCCACTACGCCGACAACCTCGAGAAGGACGGCATCTTCGGCGAGTTGGCCGAGATGGCCTGGATCAAGGCCCATGAGGATTGGGAGAAGTACGGCAAGTTCCCCCTCTACTCAAGCCTCGTCGAGGGCAATGTCTACCTCGCCCAGCAGGAGGAGTATGAAGCCCGCGTGCAAGACGCCACCGCCAAGCTGGACGCCCTGGTCGGGGAAGACGAGTTCGATACGGATCTCTGTGAGCGGGTCCGCAAACAACGCGTCGTCGATCTGGCCAAGGAAGCACGCGAGGCCTGGGAACTCGACGAAGCCGACCGGACCGACGAGCAGAAGAAGTTGGCCGCCGAAATCGAGCCCAAGCTCCTGCGCCCCGTCACGCTGCGCGATACCATTCGCCAACAGCGCATCGAGTCGCTACCCAAGAAGGAGCGCGAAGCTCTGGAAATCGACGTCAGCGACCGGAGCTCCGAACAGCACCTGCTGGTTTCCAACGCGCGGGGTAAGATCAACGTGACCCATCGCGACGTGCTCGGCAAGCTCAAAGGCGCCGACCGGCAAGAAGGCCGCGAACTGGCCGAGCAGGCCGAAGCCGACGAGAAAATGGTCACCGCCATCCGCCGCAACCGGCAGATCGTCAACTTCAAATACTGGCGGCAACGCGTCGCCACCGAGCAGACCGTGGAAATGCGCGACGCCCGTCGGCAGATCTACGAAGCCGATCAGTTGCTCCGCAAGGGCAGCGTGCTCAAGGCGGTCGCCGGTTACGAGGAAGGATTCAAGACCTGGCGTATCGTCTTCACCAATCACCCCGGCCTGCTGGACGTCAAGCTCGAGTGCGAGGAACTCGTCGAGGTCATCAACCGCTACGAACGGGCCCTGAAGCAGGACAACCGTCAGCTTCCCGACGACTTCGTCCTCCAAGACGTCCTCGACCGTTACGGCAAGCACCAGAAGGAAGAAGAGGAGAAGCCCAAGCAACGCGGCACACAACAATTGGACGAACGGCCGACGTAAGCGCGGGCGTGGCTGTTGGCCCCCTCCGCACGCCCCCGTCGGGCTTGCCCCGGCGGAGCGCTGATTGACAGCTATTGGCCGGCACGCAAACCACCCTATCTTCCCCAGCGTCCGCCGCCAGAGGCGGCGGACGCTGGGGAAGATAGACAACGGCTGGGGTAGTCGCTTGTAGCTGTCAATCATTGCTCCGCCGGGGCAAGCCCGACGGTGATGCCTCTGGCGGCAAACACCTGCTTTCTCAACGTGCCGCTTTCTTCTGCAAGCCGACGATGGTGTTGCGGAATTTCTCCTCGTCCGCCTTATCGTGGTTCGGCGGCAGTTCCGCTTCGAGTTTCTCCTTTGCCGCCGACAACGAATACGCCCACATCCCCTCCGGCGCCGCCACGACAAACGAGGGAAGGCCCATCATTAAAGGTCTACTGCAAAACTATGTGACCTCGCGTATGCAAGGTCTTTCCCTACACCCACTCGAACCGCGACTTCAGCTCGACAAGCTGCCCGTAATGAAGATGCTTGTCGAACTGCAACCGCCCGACGATGATGCCGGGGTCGAGGTTGATCTGGTCGGCGAACTCTTGCACGGTGGGCGCTTGCCAGAAAGGGCGATGGAGGAACTCTTCGTAGGCGTCCGGGGGGATCAGCGTCGTGGCGGCAAAGTGATTGGCCTCGGCCTCTTCGCTGTCGAAACTCGTGGCAAAATTCTTGTCGTCGAGGAACGTGCGCTTGCCGCCGGTCAGATGCAGCAGGACGTGGCCCAGTTCGTGGAAGAAGTTGAACCAGAAGATGTCGGACCATTGGAACCGCAGGCTCAACTGAATCACGGCCACGTCGCCCAGCCGGTACGCGGCTCCGTTGACATAACTCTTGGGAAGATGCGGAACGAACGTGACGGCCAGCCCGTGCTGGGCACAAAGCCGAACCAGGGCCGGATTGAAGTCCTCGGGATCCTGGCGTGTAAACGATCGAAACGTCTCCAGGTGTGAACGCAGACCGCCCGGATCAAACGCCTCCGTCTCGATTTTCCGCGCCAGGCGCGTTCCTTGCTGAAGCCAACCGGGCCTTGGTGAGTTGGTAGTTCTTCTCCAGATTGAGCCAAAAGCCGGCCGGCAAGCCGAGGGCCAACTCGAGTTCGAGCGCCGTCTCGGCGGTGATCTGCCGCTTGCCCTTAATCATCTCGTTGAGCTTGTTGGCCGGACGACCCATCCGCCGAGCGAGTTCGGCCTGCGACATCGATACTCCTTCGAGCATCTCGCGGATCGTTTCGCCGGGCGCGACGGCGACGTCGGGTTGGTATGGAGCGGGTGCTATTCGATTCATTGGTTCTCGTGGTAGTTGCCGATGAAACAGATTTCGATCTGGGTCACCGTCTCACCGCTCGTCTTCCGGCAGCGGGGCGACCGTGCTGATCGCTTGCTCGAAGGTGGGGACCGGGCGGAAGTTGGGGTGATCGCGGAAGCGGAGATTCTTCCGGCCCCAGTAGGCGCCGTAGTAGACGGCGTTGGCGTCGACCCAGGTGGCCAGCTTGACGAAATCGGCAAGCGGCAGTTCGCGGTCGTTGCCCGGGCAACCCTTGCGCACCTGGGCGATAAGCGGGCTGGCGTGCGAGCCGACCGAGCGCGGCGGGGCGTAGGGCGTGCCACCCCAGTCGGAACCTTCGTCGAACGTCTTGACCAATCGTCGACCAAGGATGCTCTCGTACGATCGGCTGAACGTCGCGGTCAACTCGCCGGTCAGGTTCAATCCATCGGCCGGGTCCTTCGCACCATGACAACGCACGCAGTGCCGGTCCAGCACGGGCTGCACGTCGCTCGGGTAGTGCAGCGCCCGGGCCGGCGCGTCGTCGCCCGGCTGGGCTTGGGGCATCGAGGGCGGCAACTGCAAGGCGAGCAGTTTTCCGGCGGTGTGGGGCGGCGTATCCCCCGGTTTCTCGTGACAGCCGACACACGCCCGGGTTTCGCCGGGGCGATAGTTCACGTACGTGCGTTCCCGTTGCAGTTCCATGAAATGTTCGTCCAGCGCAGAGAAGTAGATATTCCGGTCGGCCGGCACGAGAAAGTGGGCCGACCCGTCTTCATGCACGGGCACCACGCCGTACATCGCCTTGGCCGCCAGCGCGCTGCCGCGGCTGATCAGGCTGGTGTGCGCCGCATCGCCTCCCCAGAACCGGCGCGCCGCCCATGGCCGGGGGATTTGCTCCATGACGCGCAGATACTTCACCTCGCCCGGCTCCACGCCTTCCATGCCGTGATGGACGTTTTCCACAACGCACACGGCCAGATTCTTTCGCGCCAGTTCGTCGTCGCGGATCGTCGGCAACATGGGCGGGCGCCGGCGCGGGCGAAGCGGCGTCGGCTGCCAGCAGGAGAACTCGCCCTCCTGGTGGATCAGTGCGTGGCTGCCCGCCTCGTCGATCAGGTACAGCCCGTAGGCGCTCGGGTCGTCCCAGGGCCGGTCCGGATTGTAGGCCACCAGATAATGCGAAGCGTCGAGCGGAAAGGGGTCCATGTAAAGCGGCCCGTTGGTATGCCGAACCCATTGGCCGTCGACCAGATGGTTCCAGCCGGGTTCCTGGCGGATGTCGACGTGCGGCGTGATGTAGGTCATCGGCTCGCGCGTGCGGATGTCCTTGGTCGTATCGAGCCGGATGACCGTACCGATGCCGCTTTGCGGATAGTGGGGCGTGCCCAAGACGACGAACTGGTTACTCTCTCCCGGGATCTGCCGCCCGTGCAAGAGCGTGGGCGGAAACTGGATGTCGTTGCCGAAGATCTCCTTGCTGCCGCTGCCGTCGGGCCGCATGGCCCAGAGACACTTGATCCCCAGTTGTCCCTTGTCGACGTATTCCCAACGGGTGTACAACACCCAACCGTCGTGCATCACGCTGGGCGAGAATTCGCTCACCGCGCTGTTGGTCAGCTTCTGCATGTTCCGGCCGTCGCCGTCGATGCGATGCAGCACGGCCGTGGTGAGATGATCCGGCCCGTCGCACAGCGTGCCGTACTCGCAGCGCGTCGAGGTGAACATCACCCCGCCGTCGGGCAAGTAACAGGGGTGCATGTCGTCGGTCTGGTGATAGTACATCCGGGCGGTGCCGCCGTTGGCCGAGTTGTCGTACTTGGCGATGCGAGCCTCTTCGTCGTCCGGCGGGAAGGTCAACTGCCGCAAGCCGCGTCCGTCGATGCCCACCTCGAAGATGCGAAACCCCTCGCGCGGCGCCTTCTTCCAATCGAAGACGATCTTCCTCGCGTCGAACGAAAGATCGAACCGGCCGAAGATGCCCTCGGCCATCTCGGGCAGCAGGCCGGTGACTTCGCCCGTCGGGAGATCGAGGATACACAGATTGCCGCCGTAGCGTCCCACGCCGTCGATGAAGTCGGTATAGAAATGGCTCGAGTGATACGTCTGCCGCCGGATGAACACCAGCCGGTCGAAATCGATCAGCCGGTTATCGCCCAGCAACACGTCGCGGCGCAGCGCGGCGATGTCGCGCTTCCAGGCGTCGGATATCGATTCACTCCGCAGTCCGCGAGTTTCCAGTGCATCGAGCCGGGTGAGTAGTTTGTCGCGCGGGGGACCGTCTTTGTGGAGCGATAAGATCGTTTGTCGCAACTCGGGCAATTTGAATTCGGCCAGACTCTCCAGCAGTTCGCCATGACGGCGCGACTCGATGTACAACGCACGAACCGCCCGCAGATCGTCGGCGGTCCGTACACCGGCCGCCGCCTTGCGACTTCGCCGGGCGAGATCGGAGGGGGCGACCGTTGCCTCGGCGTAGCGTCGGGCGATTTCCGGCGGGCCGGCGGTCTTCCAGTCGGCACCCCAGATACCGTCCTCGCGTTCCCAGGCCATTTCCCGTCGCGAGGTTTCATCGGAAAACTCGGCGGCCAACGTCCGCCACAGTTCGGCGCCGGGGTCTCGGCTTTCACCACACGGCACGACGAGGTGCGATCCCTCGGCAAGTCGCGCGGCCTTGCCGAACTTGCCTTCCGCGTAGCGAACGTCCTCGATCGCTTCGGCATGGTTCTTCCCATCGGTGGCGTCCCGGGCGTCGCCGTCCATCGGCCACCAAGCCAACGGGGCTCGCCGATTGCCGGCCAGGGTACTGGCGGCCAGCGCACGGATCTCGTCCTGCGAGAGAACCCGGCCGTAGATACGGACGTCGTCCATTAGTCCGTTGAACTCGCGCCCGCTCTGCTCGGGGAAATCGCTGGCCGTGGCGCCCAGCTTGACGACATGGCCTTCGGCGTCGGGCAGCGGTTCCAACTCACCGGTCGCGTCAAGCCGTCCATCGACGTAGACCTTCTGAGGACTTGCACCGCACAGGGCCACGTGATGCCAACGGCCGTCGGTCACCGTCGCCCGCCCTTCTATCTCGCCGACCCAACCGATATCAAAGCAGACCTTTCCCCGGCTGATAAAGAGCGACTTGCCGCCTTCGCTCCAGCGTCCCTCGGGGGCGCATTTGGAGAAGATCGACCCGTCGCCGGACGTCTTGATCCATGCCGAGACGGTATACGCCGCGCGACCGAAATCAGGCAGCGCGATCGGCGCCTTCTTGTCGTCGTCCTCGACCCGGTTTGTCGCCTTGTGCCGAAGCAGAGCGTCGAACCACGATTCGGCGGCTTCGGTCGAAACGCCCGGTGCTATTAGGACGAGAAATACCAACACCCTGGTCATCATAAGCCTCCCATTCTGGTTCCTGGATCCGGTTCATTATCGCCGTGTCCGACGATCCGGTCAACAATTGCCTGAAGCCGTTTAGCTCCGGCACAGGTGCCCGGGCTAAACACTTTGAAATCGCTCGCCCCTTGGCGTTGAATCGAAAATGCCTTAGGATAGGCAACTTGGGTGGTCCGTCCTTACGAGTTTCCCAGGAGAACGCAGGTCGCATGTTTCTTTCCACGCCTTTTTCCGACGTGATCGACCGGGTCGAGGGTACGTTGGCCTCGCCCGATAACGTCTACGAGCGACACCTCAGCGCGATGGCCGAGATGTACGAAGACGCCGAGGCGGTCGCCGCCGCGGGCGATCCGGTCATCTACAAGGTTTACGAGAAGAAGATCCCCGAGTTGGCCGGCGAGTTGCAGTGGTGCATGAGCGTCACGCTCCCCGGGAAGATCGGCCGCGAATACTACATGACCAAGGGCCACTTCCACGAAGTACGCGACACGGCCGAGATTTACCTTTGTGTGCGCGGCACCGGCTACATGCTCATGGAGACCGAGGACGGCCAGAGCAAGGCCCTGGAGATGAACCCCGACGTGGCCGTTTACGTGCCGGCACGCTGGGCTCATCGATCGGTCAACACGGGCGGCGAGCCGCTGATCTCGTTCTGCGTCTACCCCGGCGATGCGGGCCACGACTACGGCACCATCGAGACCGAGGGATTTCGCAAACGGATCGTCGAGATCGACGGCCGCCCGGCGATCATCGACAACCGGCCCAGTTCGTAATCGCGGAGTTTCAACGCCGTGGCCACGACACCACAAAAGGCCGACCCGCTGATTCGTACCGTCCGGGGTGATATCCGCCCGGAGGACCTCGGCTTTGCGCACTGCCACGAGCATACGTTCATTCGCCCGGGCCGAAGCGCCGAGGTCGATCCGGCCCTGTTGTTGGATGACCCGGAGAAGACGACGGCCGAGTTGACGGCGTTCCACGAAGTCGGCGGCCGCGCGCTCGTCGACGCGCAGCCGATCGGCCACGAACGGGCTCCCCGATGGCAACGCGCGGCGTCGGAACGTTCCGGCGTGCATATCGTGGCCACGACCGGTTTCCATCGGGCCGTCTATTATCCCGAAGATCACTTCTGCTTCAGTGCATCGGCCGACGCGCTGGCCGAGCGGATGATCGCCGAGGTGACCGACGGGATGTTCGACGACGGGCCCACCGGCGAGACCGAACCGACCGACGTTCGCGCCGGGTTGCTCAAGGTGGCCACCGAGTACCATGTGATCGACGCCCACGCCCAAAAGGTGGCCGAAGCGGTCGCCGCGGCCCATCGCCAAACCGGCGCGCCGATCATCACGCACACGCAACGGGGCACCTGCGGCATGGAGCAGATCGAGATGTTCGACCGCTTGGGAGTCGAGCCGTCGGCCCTGTTGATTAGCCACCTGGATCGCAATCCCGACGTGTACCTACACCAGGACGTGGCCGCCGCCGGCGCGTTTATCGTGTACGACGGTATCTCTCGGGCGAAGTACTTTCCCGACTCGACCCTGGTGGAGTTGATCGGCCGGATGGTCCAGTCGGGGCGCGAAAGAAACATTCTGCTGGGCATGGACATGGGCGCCCGCACGATGTGGCGATCCTACGGCGGCGGCCCGGGGATGACCTATTTGCACGACGTTTTCCTGCCCAAACTACTTCGGTCCGGCCTGGACCGCCAGACGGTCGATTTGTTTACCACCGGCAACCCGGCGCGAGCGCTGACGTTTCGTGACACAACCACTACCGTTTAGCCCTTTGAAGAACTGTGAATGCGTGAAAACGGGTGCCATGGGCGGCTTGTCCGCCCTTGCCGAAGCCCGGAAGAACAAGGGCGGGCAAGCCGCCCATGG
>JABMRP010000755.1 GCA_013202535.1 Planctomycetota bacterium | reverse complement strand
GTCGACGTCGTCGGCGCCGAAACATCCGAGGAGTTGCGCCGCCGCAGTCTCGACATTTTCCAGCGCGGCACGGACTACGCGGCCGAGCGGGGTATCATTATCGCCGACACGAAGTTCGAGTTCGGCACGGTCGATGGCGAGATCATCCTCATCGACGAAGTGCTCACGCCCGACAGTTCCCGTTTCTGGCCAGCCGACCAATACGAACCCGGCCGCGGCCAGGCGTCGTACGACAAGCAGTTCGTCCGCGACTGGCTCCTGGCCAGCACCTGGGACCGCGACAGCCGCCCCCCTGCCCTTCCCGACGACATCATCACCAAGACCCGCGCGAAGTACATCGAAGCCTTCGAGCAGTTGACGGGGCGGACGTTCGAGGTGTAGGCGGTGTATCCGTTTTCCCTCAGCCCCCGGCTCTGCCGGGGGGCAAAGGCCCTTGTGCTTTCCATGCGTGGAATGCGCGCTCTCGCCCTCCAATGCTCCAACCCCGTAAACGGGGCTGATCCCGAGGCATTGCCGCAACGGTTGGGCCGTCCGAACGGGTTAGCGTCTCGAAGCCCGGGCGCGGGGCGATCATCGGCTTGACCAGCGGTTGAAGTCGCTGGCCAAGCACATGTCAAACGTCAAGAGTTGACGCCATACCCTATTCCGGCGGAAGTTGGAATCGACCGGCGACGATCCCTGGTACGGTAATGTCCTCGTCCAGGTTTTCCCAACGCAGCGCATACCCGTCCAACTCGAGCGTCAATTCCCGCAGTTGCTCGTCCGTTGCGCCCTTTAGACGCGTGAAACGATTCGCCGGAAACCCGACGACGCGGCCGTCCGTAAGCTCCACATAGACCATGCGCCGATCTACCCAAGCACGGACGGCTGCGGGTTCTGTCGAGGAAACCGAATCACCGATTGTGGTATTCATGATATTTCTCGATCAGCAATGGTTGATGTTCAAAGACCAAGCGTTCAATGGTCCGTAAGTCGTGAGTTGCAATACCCCGATTGCGAGCCAACCGGACGGGATCGAGCCAAAACTTGCATTCGCCGTTCGGTGAACGGACGTGAATGTGAACCGGCTCGTTCGATTCATCGGAATAGAAGTGAAATCGGAACGAACCAATTCGCAGGACGGTTGGCATAGGCGGGCGGCCTCCTTTTCGTCCGGATCAAGCCCATGGCGCGATGCAGTTCCCGCTCCAGGGAGAACTCTCGGATGGTCGCCAGGGAACCGAACGCTCAGAGGTATTATAGCCCCACTTCACGTTCACGGGTAGACGGAACGTGCAATCGTTCAGTCAAAAGGATAGGCGTCTCTGGACGAGACAGCCTTCGATGATTTGCGATAAATGCCGTATTTCAAACACGTTGCAGCCCGGCCAGCCCCTTGCGATCAGACGGTCGTCGCCGCCGTGTTCTCGCGGGAACGCATGGGACGAGTGTCGAATCTCTCCGAACGACGCGGCAGTTGCCGTCAATCGTTTGCCCGAATTATGCCTGGCCTTTTCCCCCAGCAACCAGACAATTCCTACGCGAGGCCGCGTTCCGTTAGCAACTCGCACCACCGCTTGACCGGCACCGCGAAGACACTGTCGCGTTCATTCCAGGCGTACTGAATCGCGAGCAGTTTGTACTCTACCTGTGTGATGTGGCGGCCGAGCGGTTTCGCCACACCGAAGCACGCACCACCGCTGAAGCCCCTCGGGGATTTCGGGAAGGGGTTCTCATACCATGTCCCCGTCGCCTCGTCGTACTTCCTGCCGATCTTGGGATAACAGAAGGTCATCCGGTCGTCCGTTTCCTCCTTGAGCCACGTCGCGAAAGTCCCTGCGGCGAGTGAGACATCCGTGAGCTTTCCCGGGATCGTCTCAATGGCCTCCACGAGCACTTCCGGATAGCCAACGAACTGCACCAACCCGCTCACGATCCGGTCATTGCACATCTGGTCCCAGGACAGCTCGGCGCATTCCGGGTCCGCGATTTCGAGGTAGCCCACGTCCAGCGTGTCGTGCCAGTCCCGGGCGATAATATGCAGCGCTCGCGTGCCCTTGGTGCCCGCCCGCTGAAGTGGGTTGGTGCTACGGATGACTTGGACATCGGCGTCGATACAGTGTTTCGCTGTGGCGACGAAGTGGCGCCCACCAGCGTTCACTAGCACGCCAGAGCCGACCTCGACCCGCCGCTTCTTGGACTGCAGGACTGGGACGACGTAGCTGATGAGGTACGGTAGGTGCAGCGTGTAGAACTCGCGGTCCTCGTCCATCGGAGCGCCTTATATTGAACAATAATTGGCCATGGTATCAGAATGGGGCGGGCACGAAAAGGTCTGAGGCACGCAGGTCTCCCGGTCGCGTCATCGCGAGCATCGATCCGGCGGCCTCATGCCAGACGTTCATCGCTCGACCCGGTAAGCGGTTGGCACGAAGCCGGAGTCGAACTGGTTGAGGAAGGACGGACTGGTGTCCGCAGGCACCAAGGGCGAGAACAGGTCTTTTCTGAAGGGAGACCTGCGCCAAGCGGGGACGGTCAAAGAAACTCGACGTGGTTCCGCATGTCGTCCATCTGGAAACACTCGTGGAGGAGAAAGAGTATCTCAATCATCTGGCGGACGGAACGACTCTGTTGGCGGCAATAGCAGATACC
>JABMRP010000754.1 GCA_013202535.1 Planctomycetota bacterium | reverse complement strand
GGCGTCCGGAGCTAATTCTTCCCAACTCGGGGCAGCCTACTCGCATCACGCCGTGAGCCCGCTATACTGACCGGTGTATTGTTTCCACCCCTTGGGGGCATAACCATGAACGGTTCGCGTCCGGGTCATGGAGTTCCTGGTAGCATCCTTTCAGCTTCGGCGGCATTGCCTATGCGATCGTGCTGACCATGATCGGCGGACCGCATGGCGTGGAAGAGTCGGTGGCCGGGGTGGTCGGGCCGATCAACGTCATCGCCTTCGCCGTGACGATGTTGGTGGGGCTGGCGCTGGGAGGGCTTCGGTGGTCGGAGGTCGTCCGGTTGACATCCTTTCGCGGAGTCCTCTTGCTGCCGATGGTGATTGCGGTCGTTGGCTTCGGGATCCTGGCCTCCGAGTTGGACAACGTATCGCAGTTCCTTGTGCCGATGCCCGATTTCATCGCCGAACTGCTCGGCGACGTGTTCTCCGGCGGTCTTGGCATGGTGATTGTGCTGGTGGTCGTCGCGCCGCTGACCGAGGAACTACTCTTTCGGGGGCTGATCCTCCGCGGCTTCATGCAGCGTTACGGCACGGTCGCCGCCGTCCTGCTTTCCACGCTCCTGTTCGCCCTGATTCACGTGAATCCCTACCAGTTCGCGTCGGCGATCCTCGGGGGCGTCTTCCTGGCGTGGCTCTTCGTGCGAACGCGTTCCCTCTGGCCGTGCATCATCGCCCACGCCCTCTTCAACGGCCACCTGATCGTGCTCCCCATGCTCCGCGACAGGTGCGGCCTCAAGATCCTCGGTTACACGGAAATGGCCAGCGACGGGTCGGTCGCGTTTCAGCCGCTCTGGTTCGACGCGCTGGGGCTGCTTCTGGTCGTTCTCGGCGTCGGGACCGCATCGCTGCTGGCCGGCCCGAAGCGGTCGAGGTCGCCGGCGAACAACTCCCCGCCCACTTCTCCGCCCTCCATAGCAGACTGACGGGCGACCGGCCGAGGCCGCCGAAACGGTTGCATGTCAGGGGGTTTTGTGCTACTGTCGGCGCCATTGGATGGGGATGTTCTTGGGCAGCGGAGAGCCCCATTGTCAATTTGCGACTGCTCAGTGAACGGTAGTAGGCGGCAAAGGTGCTGACGGCGGGATACGGTCGTGCGGCTTCAACGATGCGATAAGGTGCCGGGAGCCAACTGATACCAATCGTTTCGCGATAGCTTCTTTGCCGAAGTGTGATAGAATACTGCCAGAAGGAACGTCTCTCTGAAACTGGAGTTGGCTCATGCCGCCGACAACGAGCCGAGACTTTCAGAAGGTGGCGGGCCAGCGGCTGACTACCGCGCAAACACTACTTCGGGAGAAGCTGACCCTCGACGCCCAGTATTTCGGAGGTTACACCGTCGAGTGCTCGCTTAAGGCGCTAATCCTGCACGCGACTCCCGATCCCGACAAGCCGGATAAGCTGAAACGGATCACGTCCGGGGCGAAGATGCACCGGCCGGAAGTGCTGCTCGGCGAACTGCGAGACCTGGGGATCTCCCTCCCAGGTGAGATCGCCAGGCGGATGAGGCGCTTTGATTGGACAACCGACCTACGGTACGAGACGGGACGGCGAGATACGGGTGAGACGATCGCCTTCCTGAGAACCGCGAAAGCCATTTATGATTGGGTGGAGGGCCAACTGCCATGACTAATACGTCCGCACCCCCTTGGGAAGCCATGCGCACAGACGAGACCCGCGAAGTCGAGGGGGTCCTTCTGAAGGCGGGGTTCGAGAAGGTCGATGCCTACCGCTACAACTCAGCCTCGATTCGCGTTCGGGTGATCCATTCGAAATTCGAGGGGCTCCCTCCGGCGAAGCGGGACGCGATGGTCGAGCCCTGCCTTGAGCAGCTACCGGAGCGCACGCAGGCAGACATCATGAACCTCTTCACCTTCGCACCATCAGAGCTTCAGCAAACCCCGAAGACGTTCCGAGAGTTCCTATTGAACACGGAGTTCGACGACCCGACCCCGTCGATGTTGTGAGGCGAAAACGAAAAAGAGGGGCGAAAAAGAGGGGCGAAAAAGAGGGGCGAAAAAGGGCGAAAAAGAGGGACAGGCTACTTTTCCGGGCCAAAACAAAGTAGCCTGTCCCTCTTTTCTCTCTTGCGGATCGGTTCCGCTGCTGTTGGGCTGCCGAACCGATTCACCCAACCCCCCCCGAAAGGACTTCCCGGGGTTTGACTTCGGCCGTAGACTTCTTTAGAGTCGGTCGATCGGCTCCGAGGAGCGTTACTCTGTATTGGGAAATCCACCGGCCATGAGCAGCGGCGAAGAAGACCTCTACCAGGAACACATCCTGGATCATTTCGAAGACCCCTACCATCGGGGGCCCTGCGCCGACTGCACGCATCGGCACGAGGACGACAACCCCTTGTGCGGCGACGTGATTCGCATGGAGCTGCAGATCGATCCCCAGGGGAAGATGCAGGAGGTCTATTTCGACGGCGACGGGTGTTGCATCAGTCAGGCGGCCGCGTCGATGCTGGTCGAGAAGTTCGACGGCAAGACGGTCGAGGACGTCAAGGGCTTTACGGCGGCCGACATGCTTGAGTTGTTTGGCGTGCGGCTGACGCCCAATCGGCAGAAGTGCGCGCTGCTCTCCTGGCGGGTGATCCAGGCAGCCATTTACTCGCGGGTGACGCCCGATGATCCCGCCGCCGACACGCCTTCCGCTTCCGAAGAGTCCGCATGAACACGCCCGCCCCGCCACCTCTGGACCCTTGGGCGTATCGCCCCGATTTCCCGATACTCTCGCAAATTTTGCACGACGACAAGCGGCTGGTCTATCTCGACAACGGCGCCACGACCCAACGTCCGCGCCAGGTGATCCAGGCGATGGTCGACACCTACGAGCGGCACTATGCCAACGTGCATCGGGGGATCCACTCGCTGGCCGATCAAACGACCGATCTCTATGAGGCGGCCCGGGAGAAGGTCCGCGCACTCATTGGCGCCGCCGAAACGGCCGAGATCATCTTTACCACCGGTACCACCGCGGGGATCAATCTGGTCGCCCGGAGTTGGGGAGACGCCAACGTGGGCCCCGGCGACGAGATCCTCCTTTCGGTCATGGAGCACCACGCCAATCTCGTGCCCTGGCAGCAACTGGCCGAGCGAACCGGCGCCGTGTTGCGCCATCTCGGGCTGACCGACGACGGGCGGCTGCAACTCGACGAGTTGGACTCGCTG
>JABMRP010000753.1 GCA_013202535.1 Planctomycetota bacterium | reverse complement strand
TGGCCGGTGGGCTTCAAGTAGCCGTAGCCGGGGTTGCCGAAGTGGCAGTCGGTGCTGGCCATTACGCCCACGCGATGCCCACGGGTGAGAAACGAGGTGGCCCAATCCTCGCTACGGCGATGTTCGCTGAAGATCTCGATCAGACGCTGCACCTGGGGGTCGTGCCATTGCGGATTCCCGTGCCGGCCGCCGTAATGGGGAATGCAGAGGACGTTTTCGTCGTCCAGATGGGTCCGCAACCGCTGGAACACGCCCGTCACGTGGGGCACTCTTGGCACCGGGCCGTGATCGGTTTGCAGATTGCGGGGGTGATAGTAGTTGTCGGATCGGTAGAGCGGCGGATCGTCGTCGAGAAAATAGGCGTTGTGGTCGCCGCCGTTGGCCGTATTGCCGCTCCATTCGTAGGCCTGAAAGGTAACGAACCGGCCCGGGCGGTTGACCCGATTGGTCACTTCCTTGGAATGTTCCCACATCGCGTCGGTGATCTGGAACGCATGGTCGCTGACGGCGCAGAAATCGAGCCCGGCCACCCGCCGGCCGAAATCGTAATACTCCTCGACCGAGCCCCGGCCGTCGGAATGGAGCGTATGGCCATGCAAGTCGCCCCACAGCAGCAGCCGCTCGGGCCGCTTGGCCGCCACCTGCACGGGATTGGACGTCACCCGGAGCGTGCCGTCGGAGGCGATCATCCGCTGCACGGCAAGATCGCCGGGCACGACGTTCTCGAACCGGAAAACGCCCCGATCGGCCGTAGCGAACGTATGCGACCCCGGCACTTTGGCCTCGGTATCGGTCGATTTCAGACGCACGGTGCCGCGATAGCCGGCCGCCGGGTTGCCGTAACGGTCTTCCGCCCGCACGAGACACCAGATCGGCTTTCCCCGCACGGCATCGGAGGGCGTCACCGCGGCAAGTCGCGCCGCGCCGGCGGCGATGATCTCGATCGCCGGGCTGTCGGCCAGCGGCAGGTAATTGTCATCGCCGGTGGCATCGACGTACACCTTGAAGACAAACCGCGTCTCGTCGAACGGCTGGATCCGCACCCCCGGCGACCCGCCCGACCGATCGCCGTAAGTCAGGCGTAGCGTTTCGCCGGGTCGCATCCCCCGCTCGGGCAGAATCACCTCGACCATGTTCTGCCAGGCGAAATACTGCCCGAAGAAACTCCTCGGCGCTTTGCCCGTGTCGATCTTGGCCGGCTGACCATCGGGCGTTTTGACGGTGAAATAGCCGGGCGCCTTGCGATCGCCGGTTTGTGGCCGGGTCCAGTTCAACAGGTGTCGCATCCAGACGCGAACACCACCGCCCGGTTTGACGCCCGCCTTACCGGCCGTGTAGACCAACGTCCAACTCTGATCGGTCGCCACCTCGACCGTCGCGGGCCCTTCCAGCACAGCCGACCCGATCCCCAGTTTTACCCCGTCGGCAACCGCTTCAGCTTCGTTCTGATAAGGGGCTGGTGGGTGTGGTCCGTCGGCCCGGGCAAGATTCGTGACGGCGATAACGGCAATGATAGTGACGAGACGCATGAGTTGTGTTCTCCCGTATAGTAGCCATCTCGCTCCGCGAGATGTAGCTTTCTTCGTTGCCATCTCTCCTCATCCCCGAACTGCCGTCCAGGATCACACTTCCGCTACGAAAGGCTACATCTCGCGGAGCGAGATGGCTACTATACGCATGAGAGCGAGACCGTCAGCGGCTTCCGCCAATTTCCTCGCACACCCGGTGCACATCTTGCCACAGACGGGCCGACACGTCATGCGGATGACCGGCGACGACACGACGGAGACTCTCGCCCGGGCTTTCCTCTTGATAAATCGATAACGCCGCGGCGACCACCGCGGGAGACCGGCTCATTCCGGCCCGGCAATACACCAGCGTTGGCATCTCCTCCTCCAGCAGCGAGACGAGCGTCTCAATCGCAGTACGCAACACTTTCCGCGAATCCTGCTCGCCGTCGACGATTGGAAAGCGACAGTAGACCATACTCCGGGGCAATGTTGGGGGCAACTCCTCGTGGGCAAGGTCGACGACGGCCAGGATGCCGGCATTCAGCACTTCCCGCGGATCGGAAAGATCCGCCACATTGCCACGCCAGAGCCGGCCAGGAAGAACTTCACGCATCGGATTCCTCCTCAACACCCGGCACAAGTGCCTGGGCTAAACTTACGGCGAGTACACCTCAATCTCCCAAATCCGCGAAACGTCGATCTGCGTGCCCTCGACCAGAAGACGCACGCGCTGCGTTGTGACCGCCGGAAACTTGCACTGCCAGTCGACGGCCTCGTTGCCCGCGGTTCGCGTGGCGGCGATGTCCTGCCAGTCGTCGCCGTCGTGGTATTGCAGGACGAAATCGGTCAGCGGGGCTTGCACCTCGCCGCCGGTGGTGAATCCCGAGATGATCCGCGCCGCAGTGAGCGCTTGCGGCTCGGGCCACCCGAGTTCGAGCCAATTGGGCGTCTCCGCCGCGCTGAGCCAGCGGCCCGTGTTGTCGGCCAGGTCGGTCCGGCCGTCGTTGACTAGTTGTGGGGGCGATTCGCCCGGTTTCATGTCGCCGGAGGACGTCGCTTTGGCCGCTGGGGCAATGTTCTTCCCCACGTCGTCTTTCCACGCCGGTGGCTTCAGCACGGCCGCTTCCGGCATCTTTCCCACGCCTTGGGTCATCAACTCCTTCAAATCGTCGAGATGCTTCTCATGTACGCCGCGGGGATCGGTGTCGTGTAGCTTACAGAGCGAGGCGGACATGCCCACGATCTCGCCCATGCACCCGCCGGTCTTCATCACCCGAACGGTACCCAGGGCGTCGTGTGTAACGCTCACGTCGCGGCCGGCCATCAACAGGTTGTCCACGTTGCGGCTGTAGAGGCAGCGGTACGGCACCCAATAGGGTTTTGGATAGTCGGTGAAGTGGGCCTGGGCGATGAAGGCGTCGCCCTCGAAACCTTTCTCGTATTGCGGGTGGGGCAAATGCACGTCGATCTTCCAGCCGGTCGGCACACAGCCGTCGGGATATACCTTGCTGGTGAGCAGGTCCTCCTTACTCAGCACGACGTCGCCCAACAGGCGGCGCGATTCGCGCTTGCCCGAGATGTGGGCGGCCCAGTTGAGCTTGTGGTTGGGGTAGAGTTTGTCGACGTTCTTCAGTGCGTCCCACGCCCCGTACATGGCACGAAAATTCCAATCGCGGATGTACTCGCGCTTCGCGATCGGATCGTGATCGAACCCGCTCTCCCAGTACCAGCCACCCAGCGCCAGCAGCCCGCGACGATCGCCACTACGGCCGGGAAACGGTTTGTCACTTAGGTCCAACGCCCAGGGACAACGGGGAAACGACTGCGCCCCGTCGGTCTCGGCCGCGTTCCACAGGTTGCACCGGCCCATGTGTCCTTTCAGGGTGATATCGTAGTCGGCGCCGGCGAGAAACCCGACGGCTCCGTCGCCCGTGCAATCGGCGAACCAGCGGCCGGTAAAGCGGACGCGCTGGCCGGTCTTCGTGTTCTGAGCCACGACGGCCGTGATTCGCCCGGCGTCGGTTTCCGCCGCGTTTACTCGATGATCGAGAAACAGCGCCAGGTTGGGTTCCGCCCGGACCAGGGCGAGTTTCTTGCCGTCTTCGTATATTTCGGCCGTGTTGGTGGGTCCGTAGTGGGCACTCTTCTTCTGCTCCAACTCGCGGACCACGTCGCCGACGCGCGGATAGGGCGGCTTGTTTCGCGTTCCCTGTAGCCAAACGCGCACTTCCGAGCTGTTGTTGCCACCCAGCACGGGCCGATCCTGGATCAAGGCGACCTTCAACCCGAGCCGTGCGCCCGACAGTGCAGCGCACGTGCCGGCCGTCCCGCCGCCGGTGACCACCAAATCGAACGGCCCGGCCTCCTCGGGGGTTTCCGAAAGGCCCAGCAGCTT
>JABMRP010000752.1 GCA_013202535.1 Planctomycetota bacterium | reverse complement strand
CTTGCAAGCAGTGCGTCTTGCAGGGTCCTAAGCTCAACTCGGCGGCACTGCTTGCAAGCAAGCAGTTGCACACGCCTCAAGATTCTAAACTACCCCTGCCCCGTCACCCAGGCGACCCAATCGGCCTGGAGTTTGTCGAATTTCTTCTCGTAGGCCGCCTCCATGGCGATGCCGGGCGCCTGTCCCTCGCGGAGCAGTCGCACGAACTTGAGAAACTTCTGCGGATCGATCTGCAGCAGATAGCCGACCGTGGCGAATGCGGTGAGGTAATCGGGCAGTGCATAATCGCGCATGTCCAGGCGAAACAACTGCTCCCACGGCGTCAGCTCCCCCGCGGCGGCCAGTTGCCGGGTTCCGGCGATCCAGTCCGGACCGAACGGAAACTTCTTCACGTCGTACTTGATCGAGTGGACCAGGTTCTTGTTCAGCACGGCGTTTTCAGCGTAGGCCGAGAATCCTTCGCGCAGCCAGATCGGCGCCCGGCCGCCACTGGCCAAGACGATCTGCCGTCCGGCGGTCATGAAGACGGCCATGTGGGTCGCCGGCGGGCCGTTCTCTTCCTGACGGAAGAACGACGTCTCGCCGATGGTCGAACCGGCCAACTCGCGCAACATGCCCCACTCGTTGCCCATTTTCGCCCGCCACTGGCCCTCCATCCGTTGCAGTAGTCCCAAGTAGTTCTGCTGGCCCCAGACGATGAGAATCTCATACGTGTCGGGCTGCGTCCGCGTCAGTTCCATCGAGTGGGTCAATTGCTGCAGGTGAGCGGTCAACTCCTCCACGGCCACGCCCACCTCGGCGGCTCTTGCGGGCGGCAACTGGGCATGGATCGTCACATGATGATTCTCGACCCGAACCAACGGCGAGTTGAGTACCTGTTCCCACGCTTGATGTTTCGGCCCGACGACGTCGATGCGTGCCTTCTCTTTTTGCACCAACTCGTCGTTATCTCGGGCTGCCTGACACTCGGGACAGAATTGGCATCGCACGGCGTCGGCCGCCTTGGGACGCGCCATGCCCTCGACATGCACGTAGGGACGTCGCGGCTCCAGCGGCACGCGTCCGAGGCCGCGGCATTTGGGACACTTCGCGTCGGCCGGCCCGGCCACCGCCGGAGGTTTCTCGATCGGCCGTTCGACGGGCGGGCGTTCGACGGGTTCCTCGGGAGTGTCCTCTGGTTCTTTCGGAGTCTCTTCGCCCGGTGGCGATGGCTCTGCCGCTGGATCGCTCGGCGAGGGCTTGATCGTAATCACCTCGACGTGGACTTCACCATGGGGCGGTTGCTCGACATTGGGTTTCTGGACATTAGGTTCCTCGGGTGGCGATTCCGTAGGAACGGCGAACTCGTTCTCTTCCGGTTCCGGCTCTGGCTCCGGCTTGGCTTCGGGCTTGGGATCCGGTTGAACTTCCGGTTTCGGGGCCGGGTCCGACGCTGTCGCTCCCCCGTCCGCCGGTTCCTCTTTCGTCTCCCGTGTCTTCTCCTGCGAATCGGACCCATCGGCCGTCTGGCCGGCTCGGCTTGAGTCGGCGGAGGAGGTGACGGCGAAGTAGATGCCGAGCCCCAACGCGATCAACACCGCCGCGCCCGCCGCCGCGAACCAGACCCACCGCATATCGCCGGACGGAGTCGCTTTCGCCGCACGACGGCCGCGCGTCGGCCGGACCGAAGTGTCGACCACCCGAGCGGTTTCCCTCACCCGAGCGGTTTCCCTTGGGTCGCGTGCCGGAGTCGATTCCGGAATTGCGGCGGACGCCGGCACCGCCATCGCGGCCTTGCACTGCGGACAACGGACCCGGTGGCCGGCCATCTCGTCGGCACAACGCATCCGCCCTCCGCACGTGGAACACTTGAGTTGGATCGCCATGAGCATCTCCCCGAGTTCGGTCCCGTGTATGATCTCAGTATACCCACAACGGGCCCGCTTGCCACCCGATTTAGACGACGCAAGTGTCCGGACTCCCCGAAACTGGCTCCGCCGGGCGAAATGAAGTAGACTGAGGCGATCCGTAAGTATAGTAGCCATCTCGCTGGAGCG
>JABMRP010000751.1 GCA_013202535.1 Planctomycetota bacterium | reverse complement strand
CCGTGACCACGACATCGAGTTGACCGGTCAATTGGACCAAGAGGAAATCGAACCCCGTGGGTCTTTGCGGCGACCTGAGCAAGGCGTAGGAGCACCAGCCGGTTCCCGGCCTGGATCAGGTCTTTGCCTACGGTCGCGGCTCCCCAATGTATAAAGTCGTCAGCTCGGCCGCGGTGAACTACGGGCGTCCGCTCGTCGTGACCGAGTGCTATGGAGGGATGAATCTGCCCTTGCCGAACCTCTACCGCGAGGCCATGGACCAGTTTGCCAAGGGTGTGAATGTGATGGTGCCGCATGCCGTGTGGTATCGGACGAAACCGATTACCTTCCCGCCGGAGCTGTCCTACCGAACCGAGCCTTATGCCTCCGAGTTGCCACGCTACAACGACTACGTCGGACGCCTGCAGCGCGTGCTCCAGCAGGGTCGGCCCGTGGTGGACATTGCGGTGCTCTATCCCATCCATGGACTGCAGGCCGCCTATTACTTCGGTCCCGGCCGGCCGTACACGGGCGGGGTGATTCCCAAGTGGGCCGACTACATGGACGTCGGCGAACGTCTGTCGCTCGAACTGCGTCACGATTTCACCTATCTGCACCCCGAGACCCTGGATTCACGCTGCCGCGTTGCGGGCGGTTCGCTTGCATTGGAGCAACCGCAGTGTCCCCAGGAATACCGTCTGCTGATCTTGCCCGGCATGGAAGCAATTTCCACGTCGAATCTTGCCAAAGTGAAGGGCTTCTTTGATCGGGGAGGCAAGATCATTGCCACCACTCGGCTGCCCGACCATTCGGCGGAATTCGGCAAGCATGACGAAGTGCGCGCCATGATTCGCCACATCTTCGGGCCCCAGGTTGCCGCGGCACGCGGCCAGCGGCCTCAGTACCCGAAAGTGGGTGCCTCCAGCGTCTGGCAAGGCGGCGGGCACGACGCGGCTTCGGCCTTCGACGGCGACCCGGAGACGCGCTGGAACGCGCGGGATCAGAACAGCGCGGACCAGTGGCTGGAGGTGGACTTCGGCACGCCGCGCACGTTTGAGAAGGCAACGATTACGGAGGTCTACGACCGCGCTGCCTCGCATCGGGTGGAATACTGGGACTCTCAACAATGGCAACCATGTGCTTCCGGCGCGGAGATCGGCACGACCCGGACACACACCTTTGCGCCCGTTACGGCGTCGCGTGTGCGTCTGTTTATTCCCGAAGTGAAAAGCGACACGCCCAGCATCGCGGATTTCGAGGTATTGGATGCCGGTGGTACGAATCTGGCCGCGCTGCCTTCGCGGCGCGGACGCGTCTTTGTGAATCGCAATACGGGCGGCGGCGTGGCCTGGTTTGTCGAGAATCCCACGCCGGCCGCTCTGCGACGGACGATCGAACAGGCATTGCCCCAGCCGGACGTTACCTGGGCCGATCCGCCTGCCGTGCGCGGAGGTTATCTGAGTTATCTCCACAAGGAGATCGATGGGCGCCACTTCTGGTTCTTTGCCAACTCGTCCGATACACCAGTGAACACCCGCGTGTGTCTTCGCGGTAATCACTCGCTCGAGCGATGGAATCCACACACCGGACGTATCGAACCATGTCCCGCGACAAGCTCCGCGGCAGGAACCGCCATTGAACTGCAACTCGATCCAGTCTCCTCGGTCTTTGTCGTCGGTAAATGATGGACCTGCCCGTCCCCTTCAGAAGATCGCAATTCAATGTCCACGATTCCAAGAACTCGCTGGTTCTTCATAGATGGATGATTCAGAAGCAAAACGAGATCGTGTCCTGAGAGAGGCCCTGGGATGCCGCGTCGAGCTGATGGCTTATGCTCGGGCCGTGCTTGGCAACTACACCGCGGCGGAAGACGTCATTCAGGAAGCGATGCTGGTGGTGATGAAGAAATTCGACCAGTTCCGGGAAGGAACGTCGATGCTGGCTTGGTGCCGCGCCATCGTACGTCTCGAAGTTCTGCGGGTCAAACAGCAGCGCCGGCGAGAGCGCAGCCTGACGGAGCGTCTGTTGGATGATGCGGTCGACGCCGCGTTTGAGGAGTTTCAGAAGCCGCAGCGCCATGATGACACGGAGTCTCGGCGCGAGGCGCTGGAACGTTGCCTCCAGCGAGTGCCCCAGCGTGGACGCCGCGTGCTGGAGGCGCGGTTCGTGGACGAACTGAGTTACCAGCAGATCGGCCAGCGTGTCGGGATGACGCTCGAGGCCGTTCGCAAGGCCCTCTTTCGAACCAAGAAGCAGGTACGCTCGTGCGTGGAGACCTGCCTGGGAGGTGCGGAATGAGCGACGCTAACGACCGGCACGAACTGATCGAACGCCATTTGCGCGGTGAATTGAGCGAAGCGGAAAAGGAACGTCTTGCCGAGTTGCTCGACAGCGATCCGTCGGCGCGGAAGGACTTCGTCGAGCAGGTGCAATGGGACACGCAGTTGGCCGAGGTGCTGCGAGAGAACGGCCGCGGCCGTGATTCGTCGGGCGAGCCAAACGCCCACCAGAACGCCGAGTCCGGAGTCGCGCCACCGATAAGAACGCCATCCCAACGAACACCGACGAAGACGTTCACCAGAACACTGTTGGCCATCGCGGCGGTAGTGATCGTCGCGCTGACCGCAACCCTGTTTTTCAAGCGGCCGAGTCCCCCGCGGCCGATCGCCAAGATCACCGGACTGAGCGGATCTCTACAATGGACGGGTGACGGTGGTCGAGTCGTGAACGACCTAAGTGTCGGAACGGAAATGTCGGGAGGGACCGTCGAAGGAATGACGCCCGGCTCGTGGTTCGAGTTGGAGTTCACCGACGGTTCAACCGTGACGATCTCCGGGAATTCGATGCTCACGTTTTCAGATCACGGGCAAAAGAAGCTGCACCTGAAAGAGGGCAACGTGTCCGGCAACGTGAGGCCCCAACCGGCGGGCAAACCGATGCTCATCTACACGCGCTCCGCCATGCTGGAAATCTTGGGCACGCAGTTCGAGGTCGAGGCGGGACTCTCCGCCACGGTGCTGAACGTGGCGGAGGGAGAAGTACGAGTGAAGCGGCTCAGCGACGGCCGCACGGTCGACGTGCCCGCCAAGCACCGCGTCGTCGCCGGTGCCGATCATGAATTGACACCCGTCCCGGTTCCCGATTCGGTCAACCGGTGGAAGAGCCAATTGCACCTCGGCCCCGATGGCAGCTATGGCAAGTGGTCACCTGGAACGGACACGGAAGACGCAACGCTCAGGGCGGTTCCCTACACGACAAGCTGGGGAAAGACAATCTACGCCGCCGGATGCGGGGTTTCCCGTGGTGATAAGCCGCCCGTCATACTTCAGCCCGGTTCCCGCTTCCGAGTGCGCGGCCGCATCGCGTCGACTTGCCATGTGTTCTTCGGTGTCACGGTCAGGCACCCCAGCGGAGAATTTGCAGGCAAGTTTCAGACCGTTCGTCCCGCCGCCGAATTCCAAGGCGGACAGGAATTCGAGGTGGTTCTCGACCTTCGCGACTTTCGGCTCGACCCTACGCTTGTCGAGATAAAGAGCAAGCTTCCCAGCGCTCCTTTCGATTTGGTGGTGGAGTCGATGTGGTGTCATACTTTGTACGAACCGGCGGGGTTGGAGATTGCCGAGGTGGAATTGCTGCCACCGGAGACGTCGCCCGCCGGGCAGGCGACCGGAAAAGAGCCGCCGCAGGCGCCGTCTGTTGACATTTGGACGGCTGCATCGCAGGGCAACCTGAGGGGCGTCGCGAGTTCTCTCGCCGCCGGAGCGGACGTGGACATAGCCTTCATTGCCCCCGGAGTCCCCGCGTCGGGAGCGACGCCCTTGCATCTTGCCGTGCTGTTCGATCGGGGTGAGATTGCCGAGTTCCTCATCAAGCAGGGCGCGAATATCGAGGCCAAGGCCAAAGACGAATACGGCGGAACGCCGCTCCACTGGGCGGCCGCGTTGGGCCGCATCGAAATGGCCAAGCGGTTGATTGATGCCGGGGCGAATATCAATTCCGAGGACGACCACGGCTTCACGCCTTTGGATGCGACCGCCTACAATCGTGAATCCGAAAAGGACGTCAAGCGCGAAATTGCAGAACTCCTCCGAGAGAAAGGTGGAAGAAGCGTCAACGAATCTCCCTAGAAAAGAATCCGCCGCGAACCGCCGCCGACGGTCTTCGATAGCTGGGCCAAGGCGTACGAAAGCGAGGTGATCCAGAAGATGAGAAAGGGGCTGATTCGACGGAGCCAAGGAAGTGTTTACAAAGTCACATGGTGAAATGTCAAGAAGGAGAGTCTCAATGAAACGAACGATCGCACTTGTCTTGGTAACTTCAT
>JABMRP010000750.1 GCA_013202535.1 Planctomycetota bacterium | reverse complement strand
GGCAACCCGTCGGTCGATACGGCCGTCGCTGCGATCGGATTACCCGTGCTGGCCTACATGCTCAAGCCAATCGATTTCGACGAATTGCTGGGTCGGGTCGATCAGTGCATGAGAAGATCGCGAGTCGCCCGTCGAACTCGCGATGCCAAGGCCGAGTTGACGAAATGGCGCCAAGATCTCAAAGAAACGGCCACTCTGCTCCAAGAGGCCGACGACCCTACCGACTCGACGTCGCTCGACGCCTTTGTCTCGCTGGGCCTGAAGAACGTCGCCGACGTGTTGCAAAGTTTCAGCCAACTTGCCAAGGATCAGCCGGCCAATCATTCCCAGCGCGACGGATGGTCGCGGGTCGCTTCCGCCCAATTGGACACCGCCCACGACGCGCTGCTCGAAACGGTTGAAGTGCTCAAGCGGACCAAGGATCTCTTCAAATCGAAGCAACTCGCCCGCTTGCGTCGCAAGATCGAATCGCTGATCGACAACTGGCCGAAACGCCCCAGCGATCTCTCGTAGCTCTTTAGGGTGGATGGCCACTTGGCCTCCAGGGGCATGTCGGTCCTGTGGAATTCCACGTCTAAACAGGTGCCAGCCGAAGCACCCCCCGCTATTTCCGGTGCCTCCGAAGGAGGTTTTTTCGGTTTTCCTCACGTGTTTTCGCCCACGCCCGCCTAAGGCGACCTATACACTTATGAAAGGGCGTCGCACGCAAGGTGCGATGCGGGTCTTGGTGGGCGGACGGAAGGTCCGCTAATTGAGGCACATCCGAATCGCGTTTTTCCAAGCGCGATCCGGGTGTGCCTCTTTTTTTGGCCCCATCGGATTCTCGCAACGCGACACCCGACGTGAGCGTTTCCACATTTTCTTGGTCTTGGGAGGATTTAGTGATGAAGTTCACCGTGGGTAAGAAGTTGTCCGTTGGATTCGGCTTGGTGCTCATCCTTCTCGTGGGCGTGGCCTTTGTCGGCCACAATACGGCCACCACGATCAGCGAAGACGCCGACGAACTGCTGTTGGAGAAGGTGCCCATCGTCGACATGGCCATGGAGGCGCGAATCGCCATCGGATCGGGAATGGAATTGCTCAACGAATTTCTGCTCTGCGACGAGCTCGAACAGTTGCCGGAGATCCGCACCGGTTTCGAGGAATCGGTCGCCGACTTCGATCTGTTCATGACTGCCGTAACCGACGGCTCGCACGATAAGCAGGGCAATTGGACCGAAGCCTTTGAAACGAGGAAGTTTGAAGGAGGAGATTTCGCGGGACAGCCCCTGAAGGCCATGTGGGAATCCGAACTGGGAGACGAAGTCACCTACGGCGCTTCGGAGGCCATCGCCGAGGTAGCCGGTCACGCGGACGAACTGCACGAAGACTTCTGCTCGCTGGCCGAGCAACAGATGGCCGACCACGAGAAGATGCTTGCGCTGACGACCGAACTCGACGGCCGCATGGAAGACTTCGACGAAACGTACGGCAAGATCGACGAGTTTCTCAAAAAGTATGAGGCGTCGCTCGATGAGAACAATGCCGACTGGAAGCTCAAGGACGCCGCCATGGAGGCCACGATCTCGGTGAGCAAAATGAAAGCCATCGCCGAGGAATACGGGGGGCTCAAGGACGCCTCGATGGAAGCCCTCATCTCGGCCACGAAGATGAAAGCGGTCGCCGAGGAATACGGGGGACTTCCCATTCAGCGGGACGCCATGCGCAAGTTCAGCGACGCCCCGGCCGAAGCGATGATCCTTTCGGCCACCCAAAAGCAACTCACCGCCGAGTTCGCCGCCAACGCCGCCGACTTTCTCACCGAAGCCGAAACACTGCCCGCCGAGATCAAGGAACTGTTCGCCACCTTCCGCACGGCCGGCAACGGCACCAACGGCATCCTTCCCACGAAGGATCAGGCGCTGATGATGGCCATGACGACCCGGCACCGGCTGAAAACCCTCGACGAAGCGGCCGAGCGGTTGGCCGTCGCCCTGGGCGCGGACGAGGGCGGCCTGGAGCACGCGGTCGGCAACGAGATGGACGCTACCATGGCCAACGCCGACGAAACGGCCGACGCCGGGCATCGCAATATCCTCCTCATCGCCTTCGGCGGTTTCTTCGCGGGAATCGCCGCCGCGTGGTTCACCACCCGGGCGATCACACGACCCGTCGGCAAGGTCGCCGGCGTGCTCGAGGCCGTGGCCGGTGGCGACTATAGCCAGAAAGCCGACGTTCGCAGCAACGACGAACTGGG
>JABMRP010000749.1 GCA_013202535.1 Planctomycetota bacterium | reverse complement strand
GGCCACCGCCATGCTCGCCATGCTGGCCGTGTACCAAACGACAAGTTCCTCGCGGGACGGCGCCGCGGCCGGGTATTCGCGCTCGCCGCCAGCCAGGAAAAGCAGGTTCCAAGGGCGCGCCTGATCGATCTGGCTGGTGCGCACCACGCGAGCCAGTTGCTGTTCGTCCAGCTTCGCTTCGTCGCCCAGATAAACGCAGGCGATCCGCGTCGGCGAACGCAAGTAGGCGAAACCTTGCCCCAGCGTGGGCGTAATCCAGCATCGTTCGTCACCAAAGACGGTCGCCCGGGCCAATTCGTCGTACTTCTCCGGCGTGGCCCTCAGCAGGATCAGTTCGCCCGAGTCGTTGAGCAGAATAAGTTTCCCATCGGCGGCAATCACGGTCGAATGGCCCGGCGCTTCGGTCGCCCAGCGAATTTCGCCGGTGAGAAAGTCCATGCAGGTGAACTTGCCCCGCGACGGTCGTTGGATACGCGACTGAGGATCGCGCAGGTCGAAGCCGTACACGCAGCCGTCGACCAACACGCTGGAGGCCACGTCGTGTGACATGCGGCGGTAGCGGCGCCACTGGAACTTGGCCGCGTGGCCCGACTCGGTCTTATCGAGACGATAGAGGGCCGAACCTTTGTGAAAGGAGAGCATGACCATCAAGTAGGGTTCTTCGTACAACGGCGCGGCGGCGTGGGGATTGTAGCCCGGCGCGACCCGTGTTTCCCAAAGGATCCGCCCGTCGGCCGGCGCGATCCCGTACATGGCGTTCCGCTGGAAGACGACGAACTGCCGCTGTCCGTCGAAGGTGATGGGCATGGGTGAGCAGTAGCTGGCCGGTTCGTCACCGGTTTTCCAGAGTAGCGAGCCGTCCGTGGCATCCAGGGCGACCACACTGGCCTCCTCGCCACCTACCGACACGATCACGCGGCCGTCTTCGACCCAAGGGGAGCAGGAATAGCCGAAAAGGATGTCGCGGTCGCTGGATTCCTCCAAGCGGTCGCTGAATTCCTCCAGCACGTTGCGATTCCAAACGATCGACCCGTCGTCGGCATTGAGGCATCCCACCGTGCCTTCGGGACCGGCGAAATAGACCCGCCCGGCGTTCCAGGTGGGCGTCGATCGCGGGCCGGGGTACTGCTCCAGGGCATTGTACGGCGGAGCGTAATGCGTGCGCCATCGTTGCTGGCCGGTTTCCGCCTCCAGGCAAACCACGTACTGGCCGTGGAGATTCTGGACCTGCGTATAGACGCGGTCTTCGACGACGATCAGGGCGGAGTAGCCGGGGCCAAACTCCCGAGTCCACAGCACGGGCGGACCCTCGGCGGGCCAGTGATCGACCAGCGGGGTCTGGCCGTCGTCGTGGCCGTCGCAGGCGGGACCGCGCAGGTGCGGCCAGTCGGTGGCGGTTGCCGGCGCGGTCTGTCGCGACCCCTGGGATTCGGATCCCGCATCGCCGGCCACCCGAGACCGCAATCGCGGCTGCATGTACTGCATCAGCACGATCGCCGCGACCGTGGCGAGGCTTCCATAAACCACGACCCTCGTGGCCACGGCGAGCAGCCGCGCGGCGAGTTGATCGGGGCGTTTGTTGCGCTGGGAATTCATGGCCACTTACTGAAGCTAAAAACAAGGGAGTCCGAAAATGGGGACGGGCTCCGTCGAGAGCCTCGTCTTGAAGCGGTTGGGGCGTTTGCCGAAGGTGCCTGTCCCCATTTTTGGACGGGCTACTGGAGTGCGCCGTGAAAAAGGGGGACAGGCACCTCGCGGCAACCGTTTTCCCGAGGATCTGACGTGTTCTTAGCTCGGAGCCAGTCCCCCTTTTTCACTTGCGGCGTTTCTCTTCCCGGGCGGCGTAGTCGTGCGAGATCTGGATCGCCTTGGCGCGGTCCTCGGCATCGTAATCCCAGAATTCCTCGATGACCGCGCGCATCTCGGGAAACTCCTCGTCGGTGTCCTTCACCGTGCGGCGAACGTCGCCCAACTGCTGCTTCATCCGCTTAGCTACCTCGGCATACGCCGGGTCGTCGTAGACGTTGTTGACTTCGCTGGGGTCCTTCGTCAGATCGTAGAGTTCCCAGCCGGGAGGCGTCTGATTGCCGCCCTTCATGTCGCAGGCGTAGTAGAAGATCAGCTTGTACTC
>JABMRP010000748.1 GCA_013202535.1 Planctomycetota bacterium | reverse complement strand
CTTTTCGTCTACGACGTGCGGAAATAGTCTAGCCGGCAGCACTTGTGCCCGGCGTTGGAGGGAAAGGGGGACAGGGGAAGGGGTAAAGGGGGCGACACTACCTAGCACTGAATAGTTCTGCCCCTGTTCTCTCATCGAAGCCACGCCCCAAGCGTTGCGGAAAACCACCGAAAGTTTGGCGAAGAAACCCCACTACTGACGACTGTCCGTCTGACCCCAAATCACATTGGATTGGGCCGGCCCGACTTGGAAAGGTGGAAAGCATGTCTGAAGACCCTGGCCGGTTGCCCTTTACCGTACCTCTGCGGGAATTCGTCGTCTTTCTTGCAGAAGTATGTAAATCAGGTTATCGAGGGGATTTGCAGTCAGATAGGGGCGTCTGCAATCCGATGTTTGCCACAAAGAAACTCCGAGAGGCTTACGAGAGACTGACTGCTTGGCGGGAAGCCGAATCGGACGATAGAGAGCGGCTCGCTCCTCCGGACGGGGTTGAGCCGGAGAGTTGGGTCTCTGGACTTTTCGAGAAGATCGAAGAGGCTTGGAGTCTGAGTGAGTCCGCATCTGCAACAAGCCCGAGTTCCGCGAATGAGGAACCGGAAGGCCCGGATACGGCACGGTCTTGTCAACAAACGAAGGCCCGGCTTACAGAACTTCATTGTTCTTTGGAGAAGGCCGCATCGCAATTACGCGAGAATCCAGAGGCAATAGCGTTCGCAAAGCGTTGCATGTTTGCGGTGATGAAGTCGTGGCTATTCCCGACGGAAAAAGTTCAAGACATGGAAGAGGTGGTCGTTGATGGGGCGCTGACTGCGTATGCCAAGTCTGTACTCAAGACAGCGGAGGACTCCCAGGAACTCCCTGAGCAGCTTGCGGATTCGTCCAAGAAGGAAGCATACACAGAGGCTGCTTGGGAGATAATCGGGGAACTTCTGGATGACGAGAACCGCGATCTTTGCCAACGTCTCATGGATGCGTGCGATAGTGGCCATCTTCAGGAGCAAACCGCGAACATTGCGCACTTGAAGGAGGAACGGATTAAGGCTGTCGCAAGCCGCTCGCCGGAAGATGATGCAGCGGAGCCAGTTCGCAACCCAAAGGCGCTCATCTCTGAACTCGAAGCAGCCGTGCAGTTGCCGCCTGCATGCGAATGGGAGGCAAAGACAGGGCTACCTCTACCGGTCGATCTGGAAGAGCTTGAGGAATTGTTGGCCCTCACGGGAATGCCCTTGGACGTTATCTTCTCGGGGGAATGGACGCCGGGAGAGGTGGGTTCGATGCTCATGGGCGCACTTCAGCGGCGTCGGGAGGCGGAGACAGGTACTGAAGGGGAAACGGCGGCAAGACCGATGGTGGACGACGACTGGGCTTTCTTCCCAAGCGGGAACGGGTACGAGATTGCGGCATTTGGTGAGACGGCTCCATTCCCGAAGTTGGTCGGCTTTGACCGCATATACAAGTTGCTCCAACGTGCCGGTAAGGATGTGCCCATGGTTGAATTGATCGGAGGGTCACAAGATGAACGAATCGAGCGAGATGGGCATTCGCAGCAACCAGCTATGACTGTTGAGGCGAAGCGGGCTTGCGAGGAGAAGTTGCGAGAGTTAGAGGAAGACATCGAACAAGCCAAAGCCAACAGCGACTACGCCGAGCAGGAACGGCTGGAGAGTGAGAAGGAAGAGTTGAAAAACCGTGTGTTGGCTGACTTCGGCATCCAGCATCGTCCCCGAGACCTGAACAATCCCGCCGAAAAATGGCGTCCTAGGATTCTTGACGCCCTCAAGACTGCCCGAGGAAAACTGATTGAGGCGGGCATGGCGGAATTGGCGGCCCATTTCAAGAATGAAATCACCACCGATTCCAAGTCGGCGACTGTCACCTACTCGCCGCAGTCTCCCCCACCTTGGGTTCTCTCGAAAAAACCGCCTCAGTAAGGCGACTTCTTACTGGGTAAGACGGATTCTTACGCCATTTCTGGTAGAAGGCCCGCTGAAGAGTTCGGTGGATAACCTCTACTGGAGCGATCCGCGAGGATCGTGGCGAGTTCCGACGCTGGAACCGCGAATCAATACCCGTGTCCGTGGAGAATAAGGTATGAGCTGCAATTTCTGGAAAGCCCTGTTCTATGTTGTCTTGATCGCCCTGGCTTGCTCTGTGGTTCTTCACGCCCTGCCCGGCGGTGTGTGCCCGATTTTCCTGAAGGTGCTGCCGGAGGTTGTCCTTGCGGCGACGGCCATAATCGCTACCGGAGCGGCGATGGGGTAACGCTGGCCGGCACGCTCACCGGGGAGTTCTGGGGGCAGGAGTTCTGGGGGCAGAGCGTGAACAGTGATTAGTGTAGTTCTGTGCGAAACGCCGGGCACAAGTGCCGGGGCTAAACGCCCTCACCGCCGACCACCACCCCTGGCGGCCAGATGTTGCACATGGTCGATCAACATCCGCTCCGGCGGGACCGGCAAGCGCCGGAGCCGGGAGGAAATCGGTTCGGTGGCGCCCTCCCGTTCTTCCGATTGCAACTGGCGCAGATAGGTTCGCAGCATCTCGGCGTGTTCGGGCCGTGATTCCATGAGAAAATGGACCCACGCCCACGCTTCGGCGTACTCGTCCAAGGTCATCTCTTGACGCGGATCGAGGCGTGCAAGTCGCTCCAGATCGGGCTGCCAATCGCCGCGCCGGAGTCGCTCGGTGAGCAGATCGAGGTGCGCCCGGTTCAGGCCCCGGCGACCTCGGGCGACCTCGAAGTACTCGGCCAATCCCTCGTCCAGCCACAGCGGCAAGTTGGGAACCACCGAGTGAAGATACCCGTGGGTGACCTCGTGGCGGAGATCTTCGGCAACGCGATCTCCCCACTGCACGTAGACGACCAGCCGGGTGTCGGTCTTCACGAAAAACGCCCGCCGCTCGGGATACTCCGGATGGTACTTCCAGATGTACCCCTCGAATTGCTCGTTGTCCTCGAACAGATAGACATTGATCGGTTCGTCGGAGAGGGTCAGGCCGAGCCGCCGGGAGACGTCGCCGCGCCGGGCAATCAACTCTTCGATCAGCCGATGCCGCACGGGGATCTGAAAATCGCTGTGAAAAACCAGTTGCTCGCGGACCAGCGTATGCTGGTTTGGCAGCTTCAACGGGGTCTGCCATTGGGTAGCGCATCCGGCGGAAAGCAAACCGGCCATCGAAAGCACCAGCGCGCGAAATACCCGCCACGATCTGTTCATGCAAACCCAGTCGATGATGGCTCGGGACCCGATCGCTCGGCATCACGAGAAACCTGCCGAGGGCGGGATGGTAACGGATTCCGCGAACGGGCCCAATAGCAATACCATAGAGGGGTGCGGCCAATGGGCATGGCGATCCGAATCGTCTCCTTTCCCGCGATCCGGCAAGGGCGGGCTATCCGCTCCGTTGTCGGCTATAATAGCACTTCTTCCATTGATCTCCCCCGCGTCAACCTGGAGCCCCTCATGCCGAGTCGCCTGTTTTGCACCTTTTCGATCGTACTGGCCGCGCTTCTTTCCCCCTCGATCGGTGGGGCCGACGAGCAGTGGCCCCAGTTCCGCGGGCCCACCGGGGACGGGCAAAGTTCGGCGACCGATCTGCCCATCCGCTGGAGCGAGACGGAGAATATCGTCTGGCAGACGCCGATCCACGGCCGGGGATGGTCGTCGCCGGTGGTTTGGGACGACCAGATTTGGATGACCACGGCCACCGAGGATGGGCGTCGCATGGCGGCCGTCTGCGTGGACCGCGAGTCGGGCAAGATCGTCCACGATATTCTTATGCTCGAAGGGCACGAGCCCGAGGAAATCCACACGCTCAACAGCTACGCCTCGCCCACGCCGGTGATCGAAGCGGGCCGCGTGTACGTCCACTTCGGCTCCTACGGCACAAAGTGTCTCGACACGGCCACGGGCCGAACCGTCTGGGAGCGGTGTGATCTGGAGTGTGATCATTACCGCGGGCCCGGGTCCTCGCCCGTGTTGTGCGGCGACCGGTTGATCCTGCACTTCGACGGCATCGACGTGCAGTACATCGTGGCCCTGGATAAGACAACCGGAAAGACCGTTTGGAAGACCGACCGCTCGACCGACTTCGGCACACTCGACGGCGATCTGCGCAAGGCCTACTCAACGCCCACGATCGTACCCCTGGACGGACGGCTCCGCATGTTCAGCCCCGGGGCTCAAGCAGCCTGGGCCTACGATGCCGAGACGGGTAAGGAGTTGTGGACGGTTCGCTACCCGGGCGGATACTCCAACGTCTCGCGCCCCTTGTTCGTCGACGGGCTGGTGCTACTGAACACAGGTTTCGGCCGTCCGCAACTCTGGGCCGTGCGCTGCGGCGGCCACGGCGACGTGACCGATACGCACGTCGTCTGGAAGGTCACGAAAAACATCCCGGCCAAGCCCACCCCGGTGATCGTCGACGGCCTGATCTACATGGCCTCCGACACGGGCATCGCCTCCTGTCTCGACGCCGCCACGGGCAAAACGATCTGGCAGCAGCGCATCGGCGGCGCCTATTCCGCCTCGCCAATCCACGCCGCCGGCCGCATCTATTTCTTCAGCCACGAAGGTAAGACAACAGTCATCGAGCCCGGCCGCGAGTACAAGGAGTTGGCCGTCAACCAACTCGACGATGGGTTTATGGCCTCGCCGGCGGTTGTTGGAAAGGCGATTTACTTGCGTACGAAGACGCGGTTGATTCGGGTGGAGTCAGAGAAAGTGTCTGGGTCAGGCGATCAAACAACGTATCTCTTTGCTACCGTGGAGGTTACATCATGCCAGTGAACAGGTGCCGCTGTCTGCTGCCCATCTTTTGCCTTGTCGTCTGGGCAAGGTGCCCCGCTTTTGCTCAATACCACATGTACTGGGGGGACGTTCACGGCCATACGAGCCACTCTGATGGGGAGGGGACCCTGGACGATTACTTCGTCCACGCCCGAGATGTTTCCAAGCTGGACTTCGTGATTGTTAGTGACCACGATTTTGGAAACGGCAAGCCCACTTGGTGGATGCCCAAGGAAACGTGGACGCTGACGCAGAACAAAGCGGACGAGTACACCGTCAAGGGCCAGTTCGTTGCCATCGCCGGCTATGAATGGACCTCCGCACCCAAGTATTGGACGGACGTCGGTGAAGGGAACTTCTCGGAACAACTCTTCCCAGGCCCGCCGAAGTTCTACAATCACAAAAACGTCTACTTCCCCCAAGGAGTCGACTACCTCCTGAGCGCCAAGGACCCGGCCTACATGAGTCCAGACCTCCTTGCCGAGGCCGTGCGGAAACACGGTGGGCTGATTCACAATGCGCATCCTAATGCACTTCCGGACGCGCAGGACCAGTTTGACTACAAGCCTTCTTGCTATTCGGTGATCGCGAACACTGAGATCGGCTCGGATACCCTCTATGGCACCAGTGGAAAAATGTACCAGATCGGATGGGAGCAGGTGGTCCGCGATTTCCTTAACCACGGCGGCAAGACCGGCTTCGTCAAAGGGACGGACAGCCACGAGGGAAAGCCGGTTGCAAGGACGGCGGTGTTCGCCAGGGAACTGACCCGCGAAGCAATCTTCGACGCACTGCGCCATCGCCGCAACTACGCCGTGTCCAACACAAGAATCATCCTGGACTTCAAGATAAACGGACATTACATGGGTGAAGAGATTGAGATTGAAGGCAAGCCCCGAAT